>JAFVHC010000018.1 GCA_017474705.1 Bacillota bacterium | reverse complement strand
TTTGGATTCCCGCCGCATGCTCTGCAGTTCTGGAAATCTGCCCTTATCTATCAATTCATTTAGGTGCTTTGCAGTTCTGGCTAAAGTGTTTTGCAGCGTCTCGACTTTCGAAAGATCGATCGCGGCCAGTGTTATGTCCGGATCGTATTGATCCGTCCGTTTATCGTCATAATATGTCTGAAATGATGTGATGATCCGGTCAAGGATCGTATAGGTATCTGTTGTTTCATTCAAGGCTGACAGAAAATGATAATCCCAGCCATCGCCCGGCTCCAGTTCTTCCGAACCCACATAATACGTCGCATAACGGCTCCAGATCGCCATATTCTCCAAGGAACCCATCAGGCATGCATCAAATCCGACGAAATCCAAGCGCCCTGCTCCGTCAAAGGCTGTTCCGCGCATGGCCTCATCCATTTCTGAAAGCAACAGGCCATCTCCGCTGAACAGTTCATCCGACCCATAACCCCATAGTGGTCCGCCGCCATGATCCCAGAAGATCAACACATAATGATCGGCAGTATAATAAGTAGTACAGAAGTCAATAAAACTGCGCAGTGTTTCCGGCGCACCCATATCTGCGTTCTTTTCCGTGCTTGCCACCACCCGGTCGCCCGGTTCCAGGGATAGATCGACAACGCAGTTGCGGTCACAGGGGATCTCCGAATGCCAGCGCGTGCTGCCGCCGGTATAAAGGATCAGATTGTTCTTTGCATGATCCAGACCTGCCGCCTCCATTTCCAATATATCGGAAGTGGCCGCCGCAGATGCACTTTCCAGATTGGACCCGATCATGTAGACCATGACCGTGTAATCCTTCTTTACCTGCTGTTTTGTTATGATATTGGTCAATACTGCACTGCCTGGATCATATTCCTGATTCTTGCGGGCCAGCACACGAGAATAAGCCCCGTCCGTTTCCGGTACCGGGGCTTCGGTTTCTTCTGCTGTTTCTGAAGGTGTTTCCGCGGGGATCTCTGTCGATTCCTCCGCATCGGATCTTGCTGCCTCACCCTGTTGTGGCTGCGTAGTACAGCTGACCATAAGGATAAGCGCAAAGCACAGTAGGAGCAGTCTTTTTTTCATTGGTTATGCTTGATCCCAAGGATTTGGAACAAACGAGCCGCCACGTGCCCATTTCAGATACTGAAACGCGTGCAGCTGCCCCGTCATTTCCCAGGCACCATGATGGATCAGATCATGGTATCCCTCGACACAAATATCTCCTTCATAACCTTTCTCATGCAAGATGGAGAAGATATCCCGCCAGTTCAGATCTCCGAAACCCGGAGTGCGCTGCGGAGCGAAATCGACCGCGCCGAACACACCATAGCGACGTACCGCCTCCATATCGACGCTCGCATCTTTACCATGCATGTGATAGATCTTGGGTGCCCATTCACGCAGCTGTGCGATCGGATCGATCAGTGGATCTGCTGATGGCCGGGCTCCCATTCCAACCCCAGCGCCTCAGAAGGTACCAGATCGAACATCTGCTCCCAGGCTTTGGGATTGAACCCGATATTGCAGGTCGTGTGCCGCCAGGTACCACCCATCGGACAATTTTCGATCACCAGTTTGACGCCATTATCCTCTGCAACTGCCGCCAGCTCAGAAAATACTTCTTTGAATTTAGGAAGTGCCGCCTCCACAGGCTCACCTTCAAAGGCGCCAGCAAAGGTACCCACATTGGCCGCCCCATAGAAAGGAGCTGCCTGGATAACCTGTTTCAGCGTCTCTTTATGCTCTTCATACATCAAGGGATTACAGTAGTATCCCAAGGTAGATACATAGACGTCCGTGCCGTCCAGCAGGTCCTTGATCCGGGCTGCATGTTCTTTCAGATCAGTTCCTTCTAAGGACATATGAAAGTTGATCGCCGCGCATTCAAAGCCGGCCTGGATCATATGCGGCAGCCAGGCCTCCGCCTGTGTACCCGGGATGCAAGTGCCGATACGGATCTGTTTCATGGCAGACTCCTCCTTATCGATAATGCTGTTTGTTTGTACTATATCGAATGCATTTTCAATTGTCAAGAGCACGACCAGGTGGTATACTCATGATATAATCATCAGAAAGAAGGTGCACTGATGCTGCTCTTACAAAACGGGACGATCTACACAATGGAAGGTGATCAGCCTTTCGTCGGTGATATCCTGATCTCCGAGGGAACGATCCTGCAGGTCGCTCCTCATATCGATTCCGAACCAGCCTGGCGCCCTGTGGATCTGACCGGATATAACATTTATCCGGGATTTATCGACGCGCACTGTCACTTAGGTATGGGCGAAGAAGGCATCGGTTTCGAAGGCAATGATATTAACGAAATGACCGATCCTGTAACGCCCCAGGTCCGGGCGATCGATGGTTTTAATCCTTTGGATATTGCTGTGCGTGAAGCCCGCGAACATGGAGTGACGACGGTCGCCACCGGTCCCGGTTCCGCCAACGTCGTTGGTGGACAGTTTGCTATACTGCATACTGTAGGCAAACGTGTTGACCAGATGATCATCAAAGCACCGCTCGCCATGAAGATCGCGTTCGGCGAAAATCCAAAGCGTGTCTATAACAGCAAAGGCCGGATGCCCATGACACGTATGGGAACGGCGGCGATTTTGCGCGAGACATTACCAAAGCAAAAAACTATCAAGCCAAAAAACGCGCACATGGAGAGGATCCGGATTTTGCCGTCGACTTTCAGATGGAACCCTTGCTGCCAGTTTTGGAACGCAAGATCCCTTTGAAAGCGCATGCCATCGGGCGGATGATATCTTCACCGCGCTGCGCATCGCCAAGGAGTTCGATGTCGACATCACATTGGATCATTGTACAGAGGGTCATCTGATCGCGGACGAGCTTGCAAAAGAAGGAGTCAAAGCCATTATTGGACCCTCCTTCGGCAGCCGTTCGAAATTCGAACTGACCAACAAAACATTTGAAACCCCAGCCGCCCTGTATCAGGCAGGACTGCATGTCGCCATCATGACCGACCACCCCGTGATCCCCTGCCATCAGCTGCCTTTGTGCGCTGCTTTGGCCGCTAAAGCCGGTCTGCCCAAAGAAGAAGCCCTCGCGGCCATCACGATCAATGCGGCAGCGATCCTGGGCCTGGATGATCAGTTGGGCAGTATTCGTACGGGAAAGCAGGCAGATCTGACCATCTGGAAGGGTGACCTGATCGAAGATGTACAGGCAACACCTGTCATGACCCTGATCGGCGGCGAGATCGTCTACTCTTCGTTAGCAGAAGACGAGGCACTTCTAGAGCCGATCCGCGACTTTGAAGCCCAAAAAACCGTCACGAAAGTGCAGGATCCTCATGGCAGCAGTATTTGAAAACGATTGGCAGCAGCTGCTGGATCCAGAGTTCGCCAAACCATATTATCAGGAGCTTCGGGCTTTTCTCGCCAAAGAATACAAGACGCAGACCATATACCCGAATATGTACGACATATTCGGCTGTCTGCACGGGACCGCCTACAAGGATGTCAAGGTCGTGATCCTCGGGCAGGACCCTTACCACGGTCCTGGCCAGGCCCATGGGTACAGTTTTTCTGTTCGGCCGGGCGTGGAAGCCCCGCCTTCCCTGGTCAACATCTTCAAAGAGCTGCAAAGCGATCTGGGCTGCTACATCCCTAACAACGGATATCTGAAGAAATGGGCTGACCAGGGCGTCCTGATGCTCAACAGCGTGCTGACAGTACGTGCCGGCCAAGCCGGATCCCACCGCGGGAAAGGCTGGGAGACCTTCACCGATCATATCATCTCTCTGCTGAACGACCGGGAAGATCCTGTGATCTTCATGTTATGGGGCCGTTATGCCAGAGACAAGATCAAGCTGATCACCAATCCCCGGCATTTCATCCTGGAAGCAGCGCATCCCAGCCCCTTGTCCGCGTACAACGGCTTCTTTGGATGCCGCCATTTCTCCAAAGCCAATGCCATGCTCGAACAGATCGGCAAAACGCCCATCGACTGGCAGATCGAAAACATCTGATCCATCATCGATCAAAAAAGTGACGTCGGAACACATTTCCGGCGTCACTTTTCTTTTATAAATATAATGCATCGAACATACGGCACAGCATCACTTTTCCTGCTGGCCTTGATAGATCCTTTGAAGATTCGTACGGGTGTTCAGCACATGCTGCGTCATGTACTCTTTGGCCAGCTCCGGATCATGTGCCCGCATAGCTTCCAGGACCCTGCGGTGCTCCTTGATGGATTCCTGCGCACGTCCTTCTGTCTTCAGCGAAGCTCCGCGGGACCGGCCGACATAATTGTGGAGGTCCTTCAGGATGCGGCGCAGCATACGGCTGCGGCACATCTCATACAATTGCTGGTGGAAGCGTCCATCCATGGACTCCAGTTTTTCATAGTTCTCACGTTCCAGATAAAACTGTGTCAGGTCCAGCGTTTCTTCCAGCTGATCCAGCTCTTCCGGTGCAGCCTGCTCTGCCACACGCGCAGCCGCAAGGCCTTCGATCAATGACCGGATCTCATAGATATCGCGGATATCATCGATCGTGATCCCCTTGACGATGGCGCCGCGGTTCGGCCGCAGTTCCACCAGTTCTTCCTGCTCCAGCTGATGCAGCGCCTCCCGCACCGGAGTGCGGCTCACGTCCAGCGCTTTAGCGATGCCGAGTTCGGTCAACGCTGCGCCTTCCGCGTATTTACCGGAAAGTATGCTTTCGCGCAGTTCCTGATAGACCCGTTCCGTCAAGTTGATGCTTCTCGTAGTTTCCTTTGTTTCCATTGGCTTTCCGTTCTATTGTATTCATGTATTCAATGCTTTTTCATTATAATCTTCTTACGGATCATTGTCAAACAGTTGTAATCTCGTGTTTACAATTCCTTTACTGTATCCACATTTTCTTTGCCGGGAATTCAAACTTTTGACATTTTTGACCGATATCATATGTACATACGCAAAGAAAAGGAGGTGCCGCCATGGCAGAATGCAGTTCACCTGCCGTTTTTCAACGGCACGAGGTCAAATACCTGATCACTGAATCGCAGCGGAATGAACTGACCCGGATCCTGGAAGCTCATACGATCCCGGATCCGCACGGGGAAAGTACGATCTGCAATATCTATTACGATACCCCGGATTTCCGGTTGATACGCCGTTCTTTGGAGAAACCGGCATACAAAGAAAAACTACGCATCCGCAGCTATGGTCCGGTCCGCCCGGATCAAACCGTATTCGTCGAACTGAAGAAAAAGTATGATTCTATTGTTTATAAAAGACGCATCGAGATGCCGGAGTGGCAGGCAGACGCTTGTTTTCAAAACAACCAGTCTCTGCCGGATACAAGTCAGATCGGGCGGGAGATCGAATACTTCCGCCGCTATTATGCAGATCTGATCCCTGTGGTCCGTCTCTGTTACGACCGCACCGCTTACTATTCCAATGATGATCCGGATCTGAGGATCACCTTGGACCGTAATATCTTATGGTCCCGCGATCATCTGTCCCTGACTGAACCGGTCTCCGGTCGGCAGCTGCTGGAGGAAGGCCAGTCGCTTTTAGAGATCAAGGCCGCTTCCGCCATGCCGCTGTGGCTGTGCCATACCTTGAGCAGTCTTGGGATCCGTCAGGTCACTTTCTCCAAATACGGGACCGTTTACTCGACAGGTATCCGAACGAACCGGTCCACTGCTCCCATTGTTTATCCAAAAGAAAGTCGAGGTCTATGCTATGTTTGATTCTATTATCACTTCTTCTCTGACACCGGGCATCTTTGCCGTCTGTCTGGTCTCCGCCCTTGCATTGGGCTCCATCGTTGCCTTCATCTATATGTTCCGCTCGCAATACACCCGCAGCTTCGCCCAGACCCTGGCACTGCTTCCGGCTATGGTCAGTGTAGTCATCATGATGGTCAGCGGCAATCTTGGCGCAGGTGTTGCGGTCGCCGGCACTTTCTCATTGGTCCGCTTTCGCTCCGCACCGGGTACGGCCCGCGAGATCGGTGCGATCTTTCTCGCCATGGCGATCGGTCTGGCCTGCGGCATGGGATATATCGGCTTCGCGGTCCTGTTCACCCTCGTCATCTGCTTGTTCATGATCCTGTACAACATGATCGGTTTTGGGGCACGCAAAGTACCATTCCAGGAACGCCGGCTGAGCATCCTGGTACCGGAAGATCTGGAATACCATGGTATGTTCGACGATCTGTTCGACCGCTTCACCTCCGAAGCGCAGCTGCGCCAGGTCAAAACGACCAACCTGGGCAGCCTCAACAAGCTGACCTATGATATCACTTTGACTGAACCGGGAACGGAAAAAGCATTCATAGACGAACTCCGCACGCGCAACGGAAATCTGGAGATCAGTCTCTCTCTTCGCCCTCAGTCCGATGAAAACTTATGATAGAAAAAGAAACGAGGTGTATGCAATGAAACTCTATTCTATATTGATCCCTATGCTGTTCTTGCTCAGTACGATCTTCACAGCCTGCTCTTCCGCCACGGATCCTGTGGAAGGAGATAAGTCCGTTTCTGAAGCAGTCGTTTCCGAGGATATCTCCGAAAAGAGCTCGGAAGAAAGCTCGGAAGGGTCAGAAGAAGACCCCGAAACAAATTCCGAAGAGGTCTCTGCAGATGTCGTCTCCACGGATGCAGAAGTCTCCACAGCTGATGAATATTTCACTGAACGGGATCTGGATGCTTCCTATCAGGCAGACACCCGCATCACTTTATCCGATGGCGCTTCCACAGCGGACGGTGCCGGTGTACAGATCGATGGTGATACCATTTCGATCAGCAAAGAAGGCACCTATGTTCTGTCCGGAGCATTGTCCAACGGGCAGATCATCATCGATACGATCGAGACCGCAAAGATCCAGCTGGTGCTGGAAAACGCTTCTGTGACCTGTGAAAACAGCGCCGCCTTGTATGTCAAAAGTGCCGACAAGGTCTTCCTGACTCTTGCATCCGGCACCGAAAATACCCTCTCCTCCGTTGGGACCTTCACAGATGATAAGATCGACGCCGCTGTCTTTGCCAAGGATGATCTGACGATCAACGGAGATGGAACCCTTACACTTACCTGCGAGTCCGGACACGGGATCGCGGCCAAGGACGATCTTAAGATCACCGGCGGCGCCATCACGATCACGGCCGCCCGTAAAGGCTTGGACGTCAACGACAGCGTCCGCATCGCAGCTGGGACGTTGGATATCACCAGCGGTACAGATGCCATACAGATTGAGAATACAGACGATGCTTCTCAAGGCTGGTTCTATATGAGCGGCGGTACTCTCACCCTGACCACGGAAGAAGGCGACGGCATAGATGCTTCCGGCAAGGTAACGATCCTTGACGGAACGGTCAGCTTACTGAGCGGCGGTGGATATGAAAACGGCACCGCGAAAGACGACTGGTTCGGTCCCGGCCAAAACAGCACTTCTACTGATGATGGAACTTCGATCAAGGGTATCAAGTCCGATGTGGAGATCCTGATCCAGGATGGGACCTTCCGCATCAATACAGCGGATGACGCACTGCACACGAATGGAGATCTGACCATTGAGAACGGTTCCTTCATGATCGCCGCAGGAGATGATGCCCTGCATGCCGACCAGACTTTGACGATCCAGGATGGCGCGATCGAGATCCTGACCTGCCATGAAGGACTGGAAGGATATGAGATCAATATCATGGGCGGCAATATATCCCTGACGGCGGATGATGACGGCGTCAATGCGGCAGGCAGCGGCACTCCCACATTAACGATCTCCGGCGGCACCCTGTACGTAAACTCCGCAGGTGATGGCCTTGATTCCAACGGTGACATGTACATTACCGGAGGTGTCGTGCTCGTAGATGGACCGACCAACGAAGGGAATGGAGCTCTGGATTATGATGGCAAAGCCGTGATCACCGGAGGGCAGTTGATCGCAGCCGGATCTGCCGGCATGGCGATGAACTTTTCCTCCGCGGAAGGCCAAGGCGCGATCCTGTACAATGTCGGGTCGGTCGGCGCAGGCACTGCAGTGACGCTCACGGATAGCTCCGGAAACGAGATCCTGAGCTTTACATCACAAAAGGATTTCTCTTCTATCTTACTCAGTGATCCCGCGATCCAGGTCGGTTCGACTTATACCCTGACTGTCGGACAGACTTCAATGGCGATCGAAATGACCAGCGCTCTGTATGGCCAGGGCGGCATGATGGGTGGCATGGGCGGCTCACATGGATTCAGAAACCGCTGATCTTCGTCCTGCACGCAAGTATGATAATATCCAAAGCATCGGAAGATATCATAGGATTTCTTCCGATGCTTCTGTATAAAAAAAAGGTTCCAGTCCACCCTTTTGTGCCTCGTTATCGGATATAATACTGATAGGATCTAAACTTAAACGAGCATAAAAGGAGGGATGATCCTATGGCTTTTGAATATGATTTCAGACAACGCCTGATGCGACTTAGAGAACGCAAAAACGTCTCCGCAAGGACCATGAGCGTCGCACTGGACCAAAACCCCGGATATATCCATGATATCGAATGCGGCAAATCATTGCCTTCTCTGCCGATGTTTCTGAAGATCTGCGAGTATCTGCACGTCACACCAGGAGCATTTCTGGAAATGGATATCCTCTATCCTGTCGAGCTCTCTGACCTGGTCGAAAAGCTGAAAACACTGAACGATCGGCAACTGGATCATATCCGGGCTTTGGTCGATGATCTGACGGCCGTCGATCATACCGGAAGATAGAATGCGGTTCTTTGCGAGGATACGGCCATCTCCTTGCACGCGGTCCTTCCCAAAGAAAGGAGGATCCCATGAACCAGCTTCTGATCAAAGAATTAGGTGTGCGCATCCAGAATCAGCGAACAGCGCATCACATGACACAGGAGCAGCTGGCTGAGCGTGCTGGTCTGCATCCAGTCTATATCAGTGCCGTAGAACGAGGCGTCAAATGCCCTACACTCACGACATTGGAACGTATCACAAAGGCTTTAGATATCACTTTTTCCGAGCTGTTCTCGGGAATCGAATCTTATGAGGAGCCGACCGGATCCATGAATGAGATCGGTCGGCTTTTCAGTTCTCTGTCTCATGCCGAGCAGCAGTTTGCAGTATCTCTTCTGCGCGACATTCTTTTGTAAAATTAGGGGGGATTTTGTCATCTGACATGATGGACCGCGTGTAAGCTTCTTCCACGTATCAGTCCAGCGTTGTCTGTGCGGATCTTCGGACCCGCGGCAAATCAAAAAGAAGCTTCTCCGGCATTCGTGCCATGGAGAAGCTTCTTTTGTTACTCTATGTTGCGTGTTGCCACCAGATCCGCCTCGGTACCGGCGATGCCGGCTACCAGGACGTCGCCGACCTTGACCGGTGTCTTCGCCTTGACTGTTTTGACGATGGACAGGACTTCCTCGATCTTCTCTTTGGGAACTGCCTGACTCGTTTTGACTGACAGCATCTTATCACGTCCCGGATCCTCCACGTAAACGGAAGTCGTGACCGTGCGCATCGGATGCGTCAGCTCGTTGATACCATATTGCTTGCCGCGCGGACAGGTGTTGCCCGTTACCTGGATGTCGTCTCCGTCCTGCGTGACCGTCAGATGGCAGCCGCGCGGGCACAGGATGCAGACCATTTCTTCGATTCTCATGGCTCAGGCCTCCTTCTCGATCGCCGATACGACGACGTCTTTGGCATTGTACAGTTTTTCGGCGATCTCCTGTTTCAATGGAAGTTCTTCCATTTCGCCAGGTACCGCACGGATGAATTTACGGGTCAGCAGCGTCTCACCGTCGGCCGTCAGCCGGATCTCACCGGCGCCGAGGGGCGAACCGACTCGGAAATACAGGCTGCAGGCCTCAGGGGCCACCAGACGCTGCGGTACGATGTACCGGACATTGGTGCCGGGCTGCATCGTGACGGCTTTCGTCCCCTGCTCGGGCTCGTTCTTCACGTATTCCGCCGCAGCAGCTCCTGCGATCATGCTCTCTTTGGAAACGAAATCGACGATATCATGCACATGCAGTACGTTGCCGCAGGCATAGACACCAGGCACGGATGTCTGACGGTTCTCATCGACCGCGGGACCTCCCGTCACCGGATCCATGACCAGATCCATACCACGGGACAGTTCGTTCTCAGGCAGCAGACCTACGGAAAGCATCAGCGTGTCGCAAGGCACGAACTGCTCCGTCTCCTTGATGGGGCGGCGGTTTTCATCGACCTTAGCGATGGTGACGCCTTCGACGCGCTTTTTGCCGTGGACCTTGACCACTGTGGTGTTCAGGTGCAGCGGGATGTCGTTGTCCTTCAGGCACTGCTGGATATTACGTGCAAGGCCGGAAGAATACGGCATGATCTCACAGACCATCTTCACGTCGGCGCCTTCCCACTTCATACGTCTGGCCATGATCAGACCGATGTCACCGGAACCCAGGATGACGACTTCCTTACCGGGCATGACGCCTTCCAGGTTGACCAGGCGCTGTGCCAGTCCGGCGGAATACACACCGGCGGGGCGGGTCCCCGGGATCTTCAGATTGCCGCGGACGCGTTCGCGGCAGCCCATGGCCAGGATGATGGTCTTGCACTCGAAAACGACCACACCCTCATCCGGATTGACACAATAGACCTTTTTATCCTTGGTGATCTCCAGGACCATGGTCTCGGTCATGTAGGGGATCTCTCTTTTCGCGGCTTCATCCACGAAACGCTGTGCATATTCAGGGCCGGTCAGTTCTTCTTTGAACCACTGCAGGCCGAATCCATTATGGATGCACTGCTGCAGGATACCGCCCAGATGTACGTCGCGCTCGACGATCAGGATATCACGGACACCGCCGTCATAACAGGCACAGGCAGCCGCCAGTCCGGCCGGACCGCCGCCTACGATCAATGTATCGATCTTTCGGTTCATTCTGCGGCACCTCCTTTTAAAGTTCCTGTGATCAGTTTGGCATCCGCTCCGTTCTTGCTGACTTCAGCAAACGGGATACCGGATTCCCGTGCGATGATATCCATGACACGCGGTGTGCAGAAGCTGCCCTGGCAGCGTCCCATACCGGCACGGCAGCGGCGCTTCACACCATCGATGGTGTAAACAGGGATCGGAGAATGCAGCGCTTTGACGATCTGTCCTTCTGTAACAGTCTCACAGCGGCAGACCATCCGGGCATAGGCCGGATCCTTCTCGATCAGTTTCTGACGGGCATCCCAGTCCAGTTTATTGAACGGCGGAATCCCTTCACGCGTGTCCTTCCAATTCTCTTTTGCTTTCAGCTCCAGGCGCTCGCCCACAAGACCTGCCACTTTTTCCGCGATGGCGGGTGCTGCGGTCAAGCCCGGGGAACAGATGCCTGCTGTCTGCAGCAGTCCATCCACGAGATCGGAATACCGGATGATGAAGTCGTCACCGATGACGGCACGCATGCCGGCAAAGGTAGTGATCGCTCCGCCTGCCGGCAGGTCCGGACAGGAACGGCGTGCTGTCGCAAGCACCTCATCCAGACCATCCTGGGTCGTTGCGGTGTCGTCGATATCTTCGACGTCGACACTGCTGGGGCCGATCAGCATATTGCCTTCTGCCGTCTGTGTGACCAGGATACCTTTACCCATCTTGCTTGGCGGCTGGAACAGTACATGGCTGACATATCCGCCCAGGTTCTTATCGTACAGGATGTACTCGCCCTTGCGGCCGGTGACTTCAAACGGCTCACCCCCGGCCATACGGCTGAGTTCGTTTGCGTGTACACCGCAGCAATTGATAAGGATCCTGCAGCAGAATTCTTCTCCGCCCGCTGTTACGACAAAGCCTTCTTCCGTTTTGCGGACAGCTGTCACCGGGTGTTCCAGATAGAAGGAAACACCATTTTCCGCCGCGTTTTCCGCGATGGCGATCGTCGCCTCGTATGGGGAGACGACGCCTGCCGTCGGCGCATATAGCGCACCGCGCACAGATCCTGTCACATGCGGTTCCATAGCTTTGACTTCTTCCGCGCCGAGGATCTGAAGATCCGGCACGCCATTGACCTGACCGCGTTCATACAGCTTGCGGATCGTAGCCTCATCGTCCTCGTCAAAGGCCAGGACCAGAGACCCGATGGGCTCGAAGGGGATCTCCAGTTTGGAACAGAGTTCCGGATACATCGCATTGCCGCGCACGTTCAATTCCGCCATGAGCGTGCCGGGAACGGCATCATAGCCGGCATGGACGATACCGGAGTTGGCGCCGGAAGTCCCTAATGCAAGGTCACTGTTCGCTTCGACCAATGCGGTCTTCAGGTCATAACGGGATAGTTCCCGGGCGATCGAGGCGCCGATCACACCGCCGCCTGCGATCAATACATCCCACTGCTGGGTCATGTGTACAACCTCCCTGTACGTATTGATTTACTTGAATACTAGAACTTCATACTGCCGCCGCCATGGGTGACACCGCCGGACGAAACATGCGTAGACGATCCACCGCTGTGTCCTCCGCCGCTGCTTCCACGGCCTGTGTCGGTCACGATCCTGCGTGTCGTTGTCGTCTCCCGCAGGAAGAAATCCTCCCGCTGGACCAGATGGAAATTGCCTCGATCCTGATAGGTCGTATAATTCGTGGTGTTCTTATATGCACGGGATCGTTTCAAAGAACTTGCGTAGATCCATGCCACGACTGCCGCGATGGCGATATAGAACGGGCTGCGCTTCAAAGACGCAAGCATCCTCTGCTTCAACGTCGGCCTGGCATAGGGATCGCTTTTCAGGAAAGCGGCCGTCTTCTGCAGGAACGTTTTGCAGCCGGCACCGTAATCCCCGACGGAGACCGACTTGTAGACCGCTTCGAGGACCTCATCGATCCTTTGATCGGTCATATAGTAGATCGCTTCTCCACAGGTCGAGATGCAGATCTCCCTGTTGTCCATATCGATCAGGAACAGGACACCGTCTCCCTGCGGTTTATTATATCCGAAGCCGCCTTCATCGTAGAAATCGTCCGCAAACGCTTCCGACGTCTTGGACTGAGCATCTTCTGTCGTCAGGATCACGAAATCCATATGGGTCTCTTCCGCGTAGGATATGCAGAGCTGCTCCAGACGGATCTCCTCTTCTTCGCTCAGGATGTCTGCTTCATCATAGACCCGCTGTCCGGTCACTTCCGCATTGAGGGATGAAGGCTTCAGCAGAAGGACAAGGAACAGACAGACAAGGCTCCGGATCAGATGTTTATTTCTCATAGCAGGAACCCTCCGATCAGGAAAAGGACCACATAGATGATCGCCCCCAGTATGCCGGATCTGAGCAGGATCCGCCGGGGATCCTTGGGCGGATCGCCCACGACCTTGCCGTTCTGGCCATTCATCGCGAATAGGTAATTCTTCCCCTCGTAACGGTAATTCAGCATCCAGACCGGCAGCATGGAGTACATCGCATTGCTCTTGCGGAAGATCGTCTTATGTCCGTCCATCTGCACTGTCTGATACTCAGAGATGGTATCGCGCAGCTGCGCGTACGTATATTTATCGATCCTCTCCCGGATACGCGGATATACCACCTCATGGGATTCATCATATTTTTCTGCCATGTAACCCGCAAGATACGGCATCTCGAATTCGATCAGCTGCGTGTAATCGTATGGCTCCAGATGATCCATCATTTCGTTGTCCATACCTTTGGAACCGTCGGCCGGCACTTTCATGAAGTGCAGATCGGCCCGTCGGCGGATACGGAAATATTGCGTGTTGATATACTCTGTATCTCCGTGGATCCAGGATCTGCGGCGGGTGCCCACACCGCTGGCCAGACCTTCGACCTGACAGTCGAACAGCCAGAATGGTACGTACATGCCGGTGATCTTCTCCAGCTGCTGTTCGCTGGCAAAATCCTTAGGCGTGATCTTACCGTTATGGCACCATTTCAGGAACGCCGCTTTGGCTTCCTCTTTGGAGATCTTGAAAGGGATCAGCCGGACCGGTCGGTAATCACCCGTCAGGTTGGTCTCGATCAGTGTAGGTGCACCACAGATGCGGCAGAAGGTAGCCGCCGTATTCGCGTCGGCCACGATGTCCGCACCGCACTCCGGACAATGCCATGCTTTGATATGTCCATTGAAGAATTCAGAATCTTCAGGCGTCTCTTCACGGATGTCCTGCGGTTCCACGCTCTGCTCGACCGCAAGTGCCTGCTGCGGCGTGAATTCCGACTTGCAGTAATCGCAGGTCAGTTTCTGGGCTTCGGCATCGAATTCCAGGGCTGCACCGCAGTGCGGGCATTTATATACCATGACTGCCATGACGCATCCTCCTACTCGTCCTCATCCTCGTTATAACCATCCCCGTCACCATCTTCGTAACCGCCGTCGTCTCCGTCTCCATCATCATAACCGCCGCCGTCATAGCCGTCTCCGTCCTCGTACCCATCACCTTCGTAACCGTCGTCTTCGGAGCTTTCCTCCTGGTAGCCGTCTTCCTCGTAGCTTTCTTCTTGGTAACCGTCTTCCTCATAACTGTTTTCCGAAGTATCTTCAGAAGACTCAGAAGATTCCGAAGAGGACTCGCTGTCATCGGTCGCCGTGGTCACTTCGGGGATGTTCACATCGACATGCGGTTCATGCTGATTGACCGCTTCCACTATGATCTTCGCCACAGCCTCCGCCATACGATCCTGCAGGACTTCGTCCGTCAATATGGACAGATCCTTTTCGTTGGTCAGGTAGCCAAGCTTGATGGAGATAGCCGGCATCTGCGTCTCATAGAGGACTTCCATCATTTCTTTTCGGACGCCGCGGTCCTTAAGGCCAAGGGCATCAGCGGCAGCTTCGGAGATCTTCATGCCGATATGCAAAGACTCTTTGCCGCGCGCGGTCTCTTCTTCGCTGTCACAGTACAGGACGCCCAGACCGTTGGCCTCCGGATCCTCTTCATTGGACGCGCACTGGATATTGACGAACAGATCCGCGTCGCGGTTGTTCGCCAGGGCGACACGGTCCGCCAGTTCTACGAACACGTCATTGTCCCTGGTCAGGACCACGTCGATCGCAGGATCCAGTTCCCGCACTTTGCCCTGGATCTTCTGCGCAAAGACCAGGTTCAAACGGTTTTCTGAGACGTCTGTCGTAGTGAATCCGACGTCTTCTCCTCCATGTGCCGGATCGATGACGACATGATAATTATATCGGACTTTCTGTACGCTCAGCTGTTGATCCGGATCTTTCGCATGATTGTCGATATGCGCCAGGAGCATGCCGCTCATAAAGCCCATGACCTGGTCATCCAGTTCGCTGACCGTCGTTTTATACCCGGAATAGAGGGTCCGCTGTCCGGATCCTATTTCTTTTTCTTCTTCTGCCTCTGCGCTTTCTTCCTGCGTCCTGCGGTATGTCTCGTCCCGATCCGCTGTATCCTGAGAGGTCTCCGCGGTCTGCGGCTCTGCTTTCTTGCTGCCGCCGCCCAGTTTACTGAGCACGAAGACCAAAAGGAAAAGCAGCAGGAACGCCGTGATCAGACGGCCTGGTTTCTCGATCCGATACCGCGCTTTGCGGCCGCGGCTCTGTCGGGTGGCAGTACCTCTCGCGGCGGGTCTTGCCTGTGACGGACGGCGCTCGTCGGTCCTCGGCCGCACGGGGCGCGCCGATGAAGGCCTTTGATACTGAGGCCGGTTCCCTGCGGGTGTTCTACGTGAAGAGGATGTACGGCCTCGATCATTTCTCCGATAGTCAGCCATGATGCACGTCCTCCGTCTTGATACTGAGCAGACGGCTTATGAAGACCGGTCCTCGCAGTTTTGGTTCATACATTACAGGTGATTTCAAACTCTTCGTCGCTATCTCCTTTTTCAATCCGCACAGTGCCCGATCATAGGCCTTATGACGGCCTTGTTCCGGTTTTGCCAGGACGTCGGCCAATAATGATCCGCTTCGGATCGCATAGCTGATGCCTTCAGCGGAACTGGGGCTGATCAGACCGGCAGCTTCTCCGCACAGGAAGATGCGGTCTTTGCCGGATATGACACTGCCGAACATACGAGGCCGGAGCAGTTTGGCACCGCTTCGGTACATGGGTTCCCCCTGAAACGGATATCCCAGATCGATCAGTTCCGCTTTGAGTCTGGAGAACTTGAGCCGCAGATCTGTTCCGGCCGGGATCGCCGTGCCCAGGATGAGCCGGTTCTCCTTCGGGATCATCCAACTGTAGAAATCCGTGACATAGCGGTCGAATATCGCGGCATGCCAGGGCATGGAGAACCCTTCCGGCATTACGAAATGCTCCTGCAGGCAGGCATACTCTCTTGGCGCCCCGCTCAAAGCATTGCCTGAGACCGGGACCAGATAGCGTTCCTTCATGCGTTCCCGCACGATCGAAGCCGCACCGTCCGCACCGGCCAGGATCTTTGCTTCCAGGTACCGCACTTCCCCGCTGGGTCTATGCAGCACACGGACGCGTACACGATCGTCCAGCTGTTCAAAATCCTGCAGCAACGTCTGTTCCATCAATGTGACCCCCGGCTGTTCCTCTGCCAATTCGATCAGATAGCGGTCGAAAGCGACCCTGTCGATATTGACGTAGCGTTTGGGATACACACGTTCCATATGATTATCAAAATCGATCGCCCGTACCGAGAACAACTGGGGATCCTCAAGGATCCGTTTGGGCAGAGCGATGCCTTGTTCTGTCAATGCATCCTGTGCCTGCGGGTTCAGCAGGCCACCGCAGCATTTTTCAGCCGCTCCTGTGAAATGGACCGGGCTGTTCAGATCCCGTTTGTCCAGCAAAAGGACCTTATGGTCTTTACCGATGCGGCGTGCCAGTGTACTTCCGGCCGGCCCCGCTCCGGCAATGATCAGATCATACATATTGATACCCTCCTGTCTGTATGTCTATTAGAGGTATCTCCAACCTTTCAAATACTTGTTTTTCAATAAAGTGTCCGCGCCTTTGCCCCAGCCGAGAGGATGACCATCCACGCCGACCAGGAACCAGTCCTTACGGAAGTCGCCGCTCAAAGTCTCGCCTTTAAGGTAGCGCATGACAGTGTCGCCGTCTGCCGGGAGGTCCAGCACATGAGCGGCATCTTTCATTTTCAGAGCCATGGCGAAAGCCTGCGAAGGCTCGAACCGGTCCTTTTTTACCGTTCCGAGAAATAGTCCGCTGCGCAGGACCCGAAGCCCTTTCAGATATCCCTGCGGCAGGATCTCCGCCACAGCGTATTCTCCCTGCATGCGGATCGACGCACCTTCCGGCAGGATCTGCTCCAATGGTGTTTTCAGGTTTTCTCTGCACCAGGACGCGATCTGTTCCGGCACGGCCGTACGTTGTTCCGACATATTCCGGGCAGGACCATCGCCGTCTCGCTCCAGCAGCGCGGCAAAATGACCTTCCCCGCGCACTCTATGCGGCCACAGACGTACACAGTTCGTCAGAGAAGGATCCCCCTTCTCGATCCATTCCGGGTGACCATGATCGAAGCCTTCCTGCTGCGGGATCCGTGATAAATGAAAATCCGGATGTGCATCCAGGAAATCCTGGATCGTCTGTTCATCCTCCATCGGTGCGAAGGTACAGGTGGAATACAGCAGCTGCCCGCCAGGAGCCAGCATGGCCGCGGCGTGTTCGAGGATCTCCTTCTGCAGCGCCGCGTAATAAGCATTGCCGTATTGCTCCCAATTGCGCACGATCTGCGGTTCTTTGTGGAACATACCCTCGCCGGAGCAAGGCGCGTCCACAAGGATCTTGGTGAAGAAGCCACCGAAGCGCTCCTTCAGTTTATGCGGCGCCTCAGTAGTGATCACATAATTGCGGCCACCGAACAATTCCAGGTTTTTCAGCAATGCTTTCGCCCGGGAAGGACTGA
This sequence comes from Bacillota bacterium, assembly GCA_017474705.1. Classification (GTDB taxonomy): domain Bacteria; phylum Bacillota; class Clostridia; order Lachnospirales; family Bianqueaceae; genus RUG159. Next base: position 5,134 of record JAFVHC010000018.1, on the reverse strand, counting down.
TATCATTGGAGACAAGGAGGCCTTTTCCCTGCAGCCTGCACAGCAGCTGCGTGCTTTTGCCGCCCGGCGCGGCACACAGATCCAGTACCCGGTCTCCCGGTTGGACCGGCAGCGTGGCCGCCGGCAGCATAGCGCTGGGTTCCTGCAGATAATAGAGGCCTGCGTAATAGTACGGATGGCGTGACGCCTGATCCCCGGCTTTGGTATAGAATGCTTCAGGGCACCAGGGCACACGGTCGGCATCCAGTCCGCGCGCTTCCGCCAGCGCCTCCGGACTCGATTTCAAAGTGTTGGTCCGCATGCCGTTATACACTTCCCGGTCCAGCGAAGCCAGATAGGATCCGTACTCCGCGCCGAGAAGGCCGCGCATGCGTTGCGTATATGCTTCCGGCAGCCGCATCATGGCAGTGTCACCAAATGCTGGTCCACCAGAGCCTGCAATGCCTTCATCACACCATATTTCCCATGGCTGTAGGTCAGACCGCCCTGAAAATAGACGGTGTACGGCGGCACCATCGGCGCATCGGCCGATAGTTCGATGGAAGCCCCGGAAATGAAGGCGCCGGCTGCCATGATGACCTGACAGTCGTAGCCCGGCATGTCGAAGGGTTCCGGCGTCGCGTAACTATCCACCGGGGCCGCTGCCTGGATGCCGCGGCAGAATGCCAGGACACGTTCCGGCGCGCCAAGCGCGATCGCTTCGACGATGTCATAGTGTGTTTCATCCGCCGCAGGTGAGACGGCAAAGCCCAGGCTATGGAAGACTTCCGCCGCCAGCATGGCCGTTTTCACCGCATTGGCAGCGACCTGCGGCGCCAGGAACAGCCCTTGATAGAACGTACGATTGATATTCAGCGAAGGCCCGCCTTCTTTACCGATGCCAGGAGCATTCAGCCAGGCGGCACAGCGCTCGATCAGATCTTTGCGGCCGGCGATATAACCGCCGACAGGTGCAAGACCGGCACCCGGGTTCTTGATCAGCGAACCGACGGTCAGATCCGCACCGACCTGTCCCGGCTCGATGGTCTGTACGAATTCTCCATAACAGTTATCGACCATGACGATGACTTCCGGCTGTACCGCACGGACGGCGGCGATGATCTGTCCGATCTCTTCGACGGACAGCGAATGCCGGAACGCATAACCTTTGGAACGTTGGATCGCCACCATGCGGGTCTTTTTGCTGATGGAAGCACAGACTGCATCGATATCGGGCAGTCCGTTTTGCTTTAATTCCACGATGCGGTATGTCACCCCGAACTCTGCCAGAGAACCGACCTCCGGTCGGATCCCGACCACGCCCTGCAGCGTGTCATACGGAGCACCGGTAGCGAACAGGACCTCATCGCCCGGACGCAGACAGCCGAACAAAGCCGTTGTCAGCGCATGCGTGCCGGAGATCATCTGTGCGCGCACCAAAGCGTCCTCCGCACCAAAGACTTCAGCATAGACCGCTTCCAGTGTATCACGTCCATCATCCACGATACCGTAGCCGGTGCTGCCCTCCAGATGACGCTCAGAGACCATATGCTCCTGCATGGCGGAAAGCACCTTCCACTGGTTCTCATCCTGGATGCGGTCGACTTCGCGGAAGCGCTCCGCCAGCCGTTCTTCCGCATCGAAACAGAAGGATGCGGTCTGCTCGGAGACGCCCATCCGCTGTAAAGATTCTATATATGACATACCTGTCCTCATTTCCATAAACCCGAACAATCCACAGAAGCCTTTATGGTCGGCCCTGTGGATTGCGTCTTTTATTCCTGCTCCTCCCGGATGGTATTGAAGGATACCGGCCGAAGCGGCACGATCGTGGAGATCGCGTGTTTATAGATCATCATCTGTTTGCTGTCGGAATCCAGCATGACGACGAAATTATCGTAGCCTTTGATGATGCCTTTCTGTTGATAACCGTTCGTCAGGATGATGGTCACCTCACTGCGTTCTTTACGCAGGATATTCAGGAACGAGTCCTGCAGATTGATCTGTTTGTTCATAATAACCTCCTATAGTGCATATATCTATATATAGTCGATTGTACTTGATTTTGTCTGTATTTTCAAGCTTTATTTGCCATAAACCTGGCGAATCTGCTCCTCGGCCTGCCGCAGCAGTTCCTCTGCTCCGTGCCCTGCATCGATCCAGCGCACGTCCTTTTCCGCCCGCAGCCACGTCAGCTGACGCTTGGCAAAATGACGGGTATCGCGCTTCAGGACCCGCACCGCTTCCTCCAACGTACAGCTTCCCTCCAGATATGGAAGGATCTCCTTGTACCCTAAACCCTGCATCGCCGTCATGCCGGCGGAAAGTCCCTCCTGGACCAACCCACGCACTTCGTCCACCAGTCCCTGTTCGATCATCAGATCGACGCGTCGATCGATGCGATCGTACAGGACCGTCCGGTCCATGTCCAACGCCAGAAAACAAAGGTCATACGGCGACGGTTTCTGCCGCATTTCCCGATTGTGCTGACTGATGGGCGTTCCATGGATCCTGTAGTATTCCAGCGCCCGGATGACGCGCTTTTCGTTGTGTGGATGGATGCTGTCGGCCGCTTCCGGATCGACCGCGCGCAGCGCTTCATGCATCTTCTCCGGTCCTTCGGTCCGCATCCGGTCCTCCAGTTCCTGACGGATGTCCCGCTGTTCGGGCTCCTCAGCAAACTGCGTACCATACAGCAGCGCGTGCAGATAGAATCCGGTGCCCCCACAAAGGATCGGCAGCCTGCCCCGGGATGCGATATCCCGGATCGCCGCTTCGGCCTGTTCCTGGAACAGAGCCACATTCCACTCCTCCGTGGGCTCCAGCACGTCTATGAGATGATGCGGGATGCCCTCCGCTTCCTCCGGTGTGACCTTGGCCGTACCGATATCCATTCGGCGATAGACCTGCATGGAATCCGCCGAGATCACTTCGCCGTTCCAACGTTTCGCCATCCGGATGGCAAGAGATGATTTGCCGGAGGCCGTCGGCCCGGCGATCACCAACAGTTTCTGCTTTTCCATGATCGGCTCCTATGACCGCTTGAACCGATGATCCAGTTCCTGATGGGTCATGGTCAGCATCGTCGGCCGGCCGTGCGGGCAGTTGTATGGATTCGGAGACGCCATCAGCTGCTCCAGCAGGCTCTGCATCTCCTCAAAGGAGATCGCATCATTGCCTTTGATCGCAGCTTTGCAGGAGATCGTGGCCATGCGGTCGATCAGGACCGTCTGATCCACGCGGCGTGTACCTTCCAGCAGCAGGTCGACCATGGTCTGAAAATCCTCCTGTCCCAGGCCTCCGTTGAAGATATACGGTACCTCACGGATGATCACGCTGTCCTCGCCAAAACTGTCGATACTGTAGCCCAGCCGTTCAAAAACGGCCTTTTCTTCCATTACACGCTGATAAGCCTGCGGTGCTAAAGTCACGATCAATGGTTCCAGCAGGATCTGCGCATCCAAATTGCCTTTGGACAGTTTTTCTTTCAGCCGGTCATAAAGGACCCGTTCATGCGCAGCATGCTGATCGATCAGATAAGCGGTCTCGCCCTGTTCCGCGATCCAGAACGTCCGAAACAGCTGCCCGACAAGGCGCATTTCCTGGGGGATCGGAGCGGTCTGTGGTCCTGTTTCATAGGATGCAGGGGATTCTTTCAATATATGCGTCTCAGGGACTTGTTGTGGTACCAGGATCTCTTCCTGCACATAGGAAGTCTGAGGTACTGCAGGCTGGAGCTCTTCCGGCTGCACAAGCATCTCCGGCCGGGATATGGAAACAGCGCCTGCAGGCGGCATTACCGGCATCGCAGGAGCAATTTCCTCCGTCGCAGGTTTCAGCTGGGCAGCACCGGACAGTCTTGCGGTCAGGTCCAGTTCCTTAAGGCGGCTCAGCAGCACTTCATACAGCAGCGTTCCCACATCATGCTCACGGGTAAAACGCACCTGCATCTTGGTCGGATGGACGTTGACGTCCAGCTCCGCGGGATCCATATCGATCTGCAGGACAACGACCGGGAAGGTACCCGGCACCACATAGTCACGATAGGCATCATCGATCGCGTTTTCGATGATCTTGCTGCGGATATATCGGCCGTTGAGATAATAATTCTCATAATTGCGGCTGGCGCGGGTCTGCTGCGGTTTGGAAATATAACCGCGGATGCGTACCGGTCCGTCCGCACGGACCTCGACCATCTCGGACAGCACGTCTTTGCCGTACACCGCGAAGATACTGTTCTTCAGCTGGTTGTTTCCGGGGCTGTGGATGGAGGGTTCTTTCCCGTTGCGGACGAAACGGAAGGAGATCTCCGGGTGGCCCATGACCATGCGCTGCACATAGTCACTGACCGCGGAGGCTTCCGCATTCTCTTTCTTCAGGAATTTCTTGCGCACCGGTGTATTGAAGAACAGGTTCTCCACACGGAAGGTGGTGCCGACCGGAGCGGCGATCTCCTCCATACGCTTCTCCTCCCCACCTTCGATGACGTAGCGGGTACCGGTGATGGAAGAAGGTGTTCGTGTCAGGACTTCGACACGGCTGACAGCTGCGATGCTGGCCAATGCCTCACCGCGGAATCCCAGCGATCCGATATTCGTCAGATCTCCGGCATCCCGGATCTTGCTGGTCGAATGCCGTTTGAACGCCAGACGGATCTGGTCGGCGGGGATCCCGCTGCCGTTATCCGTCACGCGGATGTAGCTGATCCCGCCCTCGCGTATCTCGATGTGGATCATCGACGCACCCGCATCGATGGCGTTCTCCACCAATTCTTTCACGATGGACGCCGGCCGTTCGATCACCTCGCCGGCGGCGATCTGATTGATCGTTTCCTGGCTCAGCATGCGGATCTCAGACATAGGTTCACCTCCGTTCTTTCAGTGCTTCCTGCTGCAGTTCATATAATGCGTTCATGGCCTGCATCGGCGTCATTTCATGGATCTTCAGTTCCTTCAGCTTCGCGAGTGCGGGATTCTCTTCCTGCGCCTGTGGCATGAACAGGGACATCTGATCCTCCATAGGTTCTTTCTTGTCGGCGCGGCCGCGTCTCTTGGCTTTGATCTGGCCGGCGCGCTTGGCGATATCCTGATCCAGCAGTTCGTCCAGGATCTCATGCGCGCGGTCCACGACGGCCGCAGGAAGTCCCGCCAGTTTC
>JAFVHC010000192.1 GCA_017474705.1 Bacillota bacterium | reverse complement strand
CCGCGCTCCATCAGTTCATTGATGACGCGCGTGACCGCTTTTTCATTGCCCGGAACAGGCTTTGAACTGAATATGACCGTGTCACCAGGCTTGATGACGATATTGCGATGTTCACCGGACGCCATACGAGAAAGCGCCGCCATGGGCTCTCCCTGGCTGCCTGTGGTGATCACGACGAGTTCATCATCATCGTACAGGTCCATATCCGCTACATCGATCATGACGTTATCTTCGATATCAAGATATCCGATATCCATAGCCACCTGCACAACGTTGACCATACTGCGCCCTACGACCACGACTTTGCGGCCATATTCAGAGGCAGCATTGATGATCTGCTGCACACGATCGACGTTTGAAGCAAAAGTTGCGACCAGGATGCGGCCCTCTGCTTTTGCGAAGGTATCCATGAACATACTGCTAACACTGCGTTCGGACATGGTGAAACCGCTGCGGCGCGCGTTCGTACTGTCGCTCATCAAAGCAAGTACTTTACGGCGGCCAAGATATGCCATGCGCTGCAGATCGATCATATCCCCATGGATAGGCGTATAATCGACTTTAAAGTCGCCGGTATGCAGGATGACGCCGGCCGGTGTGGTGATGGCCAAAGCCGCGGCATCGGCGATACTATGGTTGGTGCGGATGAATTCTACACTAAAAACCCCCAGCTTGACAACATCACCATATTTGACCGTAGTGAGGCTGTACTGCTGCAGGCCGAATTCCTGCATTTTGTTTTCAACAAGACAATTGGTAAGGCGCGTTCCAAATACAGGAACATGGAATTCCCTCAAAAAATACGGCAGGGACCCGATATGGTCCTCATGGCCGTGGGTCAGAACGACACCTTTTATTTTCTCTGTATTTTTACGTAAATAATCAAAATTCGGTATGATCAGATCGATACCCAGCATATCCGTTTCCGGAAACGCAAGACCGCAGTCGATGATCAGGATCTCGTCCTCGCATTCGATCAGCGTCATGTTCTGTCCGATCTGATCCAATCCCCCCAGGGGGATGATCTTAACTTTATTTCTAGACAAATTGCTCTCCTCTATATTCAATGTTGGATCGTTGGTCGTATTGGCGGGATGGGTTCAGTCTTCGTCGGTAATGAGGTCAAAATCGTCGTCCATATTCTGGAAAGCTTCGATGACTTCCTGCATCCTGTCGCCAAGTTCTGTAGTAACGTAATAATCTGTGATGCCATCTTCCTTCAGGACCATGAATTCAGCTTCTTCGGCATCGCAGATCCTGAAAATGAAGACACCGTCTTCTTCGTCAAAATCGTCATCTTCTTCGGTCTCGTCCTCTTCATAAGCGACCGCGGCGAGGAAATATTCCTTGCCGTCAAGCGAAAGTGAGGCAAACACATTCATCGTGGATTTCAACTGCTCTTCGGGTTCGTATAAGATGATCTGACGCTCTTCCTGTTCCATGATGATCTCCTCTTTTCTTTGCAGGCTGTCCAGATACCCTTGCAGGATGAGTGCGGCAGCCATGCTGTCCACGACTTCTTTTCTTTCAAAACGGTTCTTATGCAGTTCTTTCAAGGGGCGTTCGGCCGCGACCGTCGTCAGCCGTTCATCCCAAAGATCTACTGAAACACGGTATACGTCGCGCTGAAGGCGTTTCATAAATGTACGTGTTTTTTCCGCACGATCTCCCTCGGTACCATCCATATTACGCGGAAAGCCTAACACGATCGTATCGACGCCCTGTGCAGTGACGATCGACCGGATCCGCTGGATCGTCTGTTTCAGCGCCGCAGGATCCTCGCGTTTGATCGTCTCCAAAGGTACGGCAACTTTCCGATCCGGGTCAGAAATAGCCACGCCTACGGTCTTTTCACCGTAATCAAGTCCAAGGACGCGCATCAGCGATCCTTCGTATCGTTGAGATGATGGTATTCGACGAATGCACGTACAAGCTCTTCAACGATATCATCACGATTGATCTGCGTGATCTTGGAGCGTGAGTTATTATATCCGGTGATATAAGTAGGATCGCCGGACATGATATAACCCGTCATCTGATTGAT
>JAFVHC010000191.1 GCA_017474705.1 Bacillota bacterium | reverse complement strand
TACTTTTACCGGATCTTCGCGGAAAGCAAAGGATGCTCCCCCGCATCGTTCCGCAAGCGGAAATAGTCAGACCCGGTCGTTACAGGACAGAAGCAGTGCTCGTTCAGGAGCATAGGCTTCTGTCCTTTTTTTATTTACAATAGAAGCAACAAACCGAGAGGAGGCTTTTCTATCATGAAAACATATAATGTCGGCGTCATCGGAACGGGCATGATCTGCCGCATCTACATCGACAATATCGCCAAGCGCTTCGAGATCGTGGAACTGAAAGCGGTGGCGGATATCGCGCTGGAAAAAGCCGAGGAAGTCGCCAAGATCTATGGTGTCAAAGCCTGCACCGTGGACGAACTGCTGGCCGATCCCGAGATCGACATCGTATTGAACCTGACCCCGCCCTTTGTCCACTATGACATCATGAAGCGGGCATTGGAAGCCGGCAAACATGTATACACGGAAAAGACCTTTACCATGAACACGCAGGAGGCCGCGGAACTGGTCGCCCTCGCCAAGGAAAAAGACCTGATGATCGGATCCGCACCGGATACCTTCTTCGCCAGCTGGGTGCAGAACGCCCGCGCCATCATCGACAGCGGCCGTCTGGGACGCATCACTTCCTTCGCGATGGTCGGCAATCGTGACAACGACCGTATGCTGGGTGCGATGCCCTACATGAACAAACCCGGCGGCGGGCTGCTGCTGGACTACTGCGTCTACTATCTGACCGTGCTGATCAACCTGTTGGGCCCGGTCAAGGAAGTGTCCGCGAAGATCAAAGCCCCGTATCAGCAGCATCTGAACACCTTCCCCTATTCTCCCCAATATGGTCAGATGATCGATACGCCCAACGAAAGCCAGATCTACTCCGTTCTGGAGATGGAGAACGGCATCACCGGCACCCTGTCCATCAACGCGGACAGCGTCTTCTTCGACCAGACCTATTTCGCCATCTACGGCAACAAGGGCATCCTGTATCTGGCCTGCCCGGACTGGTTCAATGGTGAGCTTTCGATCTACGAAAACACCTATGACTTTGAAAACGCGGACAAGCCGGTGCGTATCAAGATCGAGGATCCTTACGCGTTCAAGACCAACAGCCGCGGCGTCGGTCTGGCGGACATGGCCTGGGCACGTCTTGAAGGACGCGAGCCCCGCGTCAATGGGGAGCGCTGCTATCATGTACTGGAGATCGAAGAGCGCATGATGGAAAGCGATGAAAAGAACGGTGCATTCGTTACCGTGGAATCTACCTGTGACCGCTGCATCCCCGTGGCCATCCCGACGGACACGGAAGAAAGCGCACTGAAGACCCGATAAAGGAGGCAACAAACGATGATCACAAAAGCGAACATGCATTTAGGATTCAACTGCAAGGACCTGGAAAAGTCTATGTGGTGGTATGAAACCTTCCTGGGCTGCAAAGAAAAGTTCACCCTCTACTGGGGCGATCTTCTGCCGAAGAACGAAGAGATGTGCTCCCGTATGGATCCGGAACGCATCGCCTACCTTGAAGGCATCAAGGATGAGAAATGGATCGTCTACATGGAAGTCATGGACTGCCCCGGCACCTTCATCGAACTGTTCAATGAGCCCACCGCGCACGTACCGCATCTGCCGGACCAGGAAGTGGATCTGAACTATACGCACTACGCCCACACGGTGGATGATGTGGAAGCTTTTTATCAAAGTGTTCTTGCCAAGGGCGGCGAGCAATACGTCTGGCTGACGCCCCGCCCGAACATCGACCGCACCAAGGCCATGTGGCTTCAGGACCCCGATGGCAACAAGATGGAGTTTATCGAATACAATGAATACAGTATGGAGCTGATCGGAAGAGATCTGCCGGAAGGCGTGGATTTCTTTGGAAAGTTTTTCCAGAAACCGGAGAACTAAATATGCAGTATCATTTTCCTGAGAATTTTCTCTGGGGCATCGCCTCCTGCGCAGCGCAAACGGAAGGAGCCGCCTTCGAGGACGGCAAGACCGCGTCCTGCTGGGACGTTTTCTGCCGGCTGCCCGGTTCCATTCGCGGCGGAGACGTAATGGACATTGCCTGCGATCATTATCATCTGTATGAGCAGGATATCGCCAAAATGGCCCGCATGGGTATCAAAAGCTACCGCTTTTCTTTCTCCTGGCCAAGGATCCTGCCTGAAGGCACCGGCCGGGTCAACCAGGCGGGCATCGACTTTTACCATCGGTTGATCCGCTGCATGAAAAGCTACGGAATCCGGCCGCTGGCCAACCTCTGCCACTGGGATATTCCTTACGCTCTCCAGTTGAAAGGCGGCTTCGGCAATCGGGAGATGATCCGGTGGTTCGGCGAGTATATGGATGTCCTGCTGGACAATTTTGGAGATGAAGTTGACCTGTGGTGCACTTTCAATGAGCCGATCGGCATCTTTGTCGGCTACGCGAAGGGCGTCAAAGCACCGGGTTTGAGGGACGAAGCCTACGGCAGGCAGGCTCTGCACAATGCGCTGGTCTGCCACGGAGAGGCCGTGCGTCGGTTCCGTGAAAGGAACATTGCCGGCGCGAAGATCGGCATCATCGTGGATGTCTGGAAGCATTATCCCGTCCGCCCGGACAGCGAGGAAGATCGGGCGATCGCCGACTACTACAATGAGTGCGATGGCTATGGCATGATCCTAAGTCCCTTGTTGTTAGGAAAATATGATGAGAAATATCTGACGTATCTAAAGGATCATGATCTGTCCCTGGACATTCGCGAGGGGGATATGGAACTGATCCATCAGCCGTTGGATTATTTCGGCCTGAACTACTACAATGCCTTCTTCGAGCACGCTGACGAGGTCCGGGAGCGCGAGGAACTGAAAAAGAAGGGCCACCCGCAGCACATGAAGATGGTCCATCATCCGGAGATGATCACGGAAGTCCTGTACATGCTGGTACATAAGTATCAGCTGAAAACACCGATCATCATCTCCGAAAGCGGTATTCCTGAACTCGATCCCGATCACGGCCCGATGGAGGACTTCCTCAATGACGACTGGCGGATCGATTATCTGGAGAAGATTCTTCAGGGTGTCTATCAAGGACTGATGGCCGGGCTGGACATCCGCGGGTATTATATCTGGACATTTATGGATAATTTCGAGTGGGAGGCCGGCTTTACCATGCGGTACGGCCTGTACTATACGGATTTTGAAACGTTGGAGCGGACGCCGAAAAAGAGCGCCTTTTGGTTCCACGATGTGATCGAAAACAATGGATTTGAAAGAGAGGACTAAGATCATGAAATACGAATTTCCGAAAGACTTCCTGTGGGGTGTCGCCACCGCTTCCGCGCAGGTCGAAGGCGCTGCCTTCGAAGACGGCAAAGGCCCGACCATCTGGGACGCGTTCTGCCGCCTGCCTGGCAAGATCCGTGACAACAACGTCATGGATGTGACCTGCGACCAGTATCACTTGTATGAAACAGACGTCAAGCTCATGAAAGACATGGGGGTCAAGAGCTACCGCTTCTCTTTCTCCTGGGCCAGGATCCTGCCGGAAGGCACAGGCAAGGTCAATGAAAAGGGCCTAGATTACTATCGTCGCCTGATCAAGTGCCTGAAGGATAACGGCATCGTACCCAACGCCACCATGTACCACTGGGATCTGCCCTATGCCCTGCAGGTCAAAGGCGGCTGGGGCAACCGGGACATCGTGGACTGGTTCAAAGAATACGCGAACATCCTGCTGGACAATTTCGGTCAGGATATCGATATCTGGGTCACCTTCAATGAGCCGATCGCGACCTACGTCGGCTACGGCATGGGTTCCTTCGCACCGGGTCTTGCAGATGAAAAGTACGCGCGCCAGGCACTGCACAACCTGCTGGTAGCGCACGGCGAAGTCGTCAAACTGTTCCGTGAGAAGAACCTTGCGAACGCGAAGATCGGCATCGTGGTCGATATCTGGCGGCATTACGCAGGCCGGGCTGGCAATGCCGAGGATGAAGCCCTGGTCCTGCAGGGCAACGAGATCGCCGGTTATGGATGGTTCCTGCATGCGCTGTTCCTGGGCGGCTATTCTGAAGCCCTTACCAAGTATATGGAGGAAAAAGGCTTCACCCCGAAGATCTGCGAGGGCGACTTCGAGACCATCGCGCAGCCGGTGGATTTCTATGGCCTGAACTTCTACAACGGCATCATCGACAACGCCGAAAAGATGCGTGAAATGCGCCAGAAGATGGCCGAAGGCGGCAATTACCAGTTCAAGCCGGAACAGCATCCGGAAGCGATCTACGACGTGCTGCACATGCTGGTCGAGAAATACCATGTGAACGTGCCGATCTATGTCACGGAAAACGGTTACATCCACATCGACCACGGTGATAAGCCGGTGGAGTATTTCCTGGATGATCCGGATCGTATCGAGTACATCCGCGACGTACTCCAGTGGGTGCGCCGGGCCATGGATGACGGCATCGACGTGCGCGGCTACTACTGCTGGTCCCTGCTGGACAACTTCGAGTGGAACGCCGGCTTCACCATGCGCTACGGTCTGAATTACACCGATTTCAAGACCCTGGAGCGCATCCCGAAGAAGAGCGCCGGCTGGTACAGCCAGGTGATCCGCGAGAACGGTTTTGAAGCGGAGCCGATCGTGCTGAAGGATTCTGTGATCGTAAAATAAGGAGGTGGCGGGGCTTTCATGCCCTGCCTTTTCTGTCATATAAGCAGTGAGGTATCAGACATGCATTCCACAAACATCAAAAAACTATGCAAGGAAGACTATCGTAAGTTCCTTTCCCGTCATGACATGGTCTTTGAAAAGCCGGCTGGTCAGTGGGAGCAGGGCGTGCCCATGGGCAACGGCGTCATCGGCACCGTCGTCTGGGGCGGCAGCGACCGACCGATGAAGATTTCGTTGGATCGCGCCGACATCTGGGAGCTGCGCAACATCCATCCGGATTATGAAGATGAGTTCAATTGGCGCACTTTCACACATTATCTGGAAACAGAAAACAAGGAAAAACTCAACACATTCCTGAATCCCGGCCGTGAAAACCCAAATCCGACACGGTTCCCGGTGGGACGACTTGAGTTCACGACCCAAGGTCAAGTGGCAAATCACACCATGCGGTTCCGTTTGAGTGATGCTGTAACGGAAGGCCGGACTGAAACTGACCTCGGTGCGGTCCGTTGGGAGACCTGGGTCAGCGCGACGGATCAGGTTCTCGTGCTGGAGACCTGGACCGAAGGCGGCGAATGCTTTTCCATGAAACCTAAGTTCCTGAGCCGTCCAGGCGATTATACGGAAGCAGACACGAAGGAATCTACCCGGTGGAAGGCTTTCGGCGGTCTGGCACATCCGGAGCGCAAGCCCCACACCATGACGCAGTATCTGAAAGCATGGGGCTATCCCGATTCCCTGGAAGGTACGGAAGGCGACGTCCGCTGGTGGTCACAGGCTATCCCGGAAAACGGTGGCTATGCGGTCGCCTGGAAGACGATCACCGTCGGTCCCGGCCATGAGATCCTTGCGCTATCCATTAGCTGCGATCGGACGCAATCGGACCCCGCACAGGAAGCGATCGCCTGCGTCAAAGATCTGGATGCGGCTGGAGTCGAAGCGTTGCGGGACGCGCACCGAAACTGGTGGCTGGACTACTACTCCGCTTCCTTCTTGAGCATTCCGGATACGCGTCTGGAAGCCCTGTACTACATCGAAGTGTACAAGCTGGCCAGCAGCACGCGGCCGGGCGGCATCCACATGACCCTGCAGGGTCCCTGGTCCGAGGACGACAACCTGCCTGCCTACTGCATGAACGATTATCACTGGAACCTGGAGCAGCAGATGCAGCTGTGGTCCATCTATACCGGCAACCGACTGGATTTCGGCATGCCTATGTACGATATGATCGACCAAGCCCGGCCGATCCTGAAAGAGTTCTGTGAGAAGTTCTTTGAACGGGAGGGCGAGTTCCTGGCCCACTGCACCGATATCGACTGTCGGCCGCTGCTCTGCAACATCGATAACTTTGAATTCAATGGCCTGCCTTGGGTCTGCTTCATGTATTGGCAGCACTACAAATTCAGCATGGACGAGCAGTTCCTGCGTGACCGGGCGTATCCGCTGATGAAAGCCGCCTTAAAGCCGTTGCTGCCGGAACTTCAGATGCGCGAAGATGGATATCTGCATCTGCCCTGGAGTTCTTCACCGGAGTATCACAGCCCGCAGGAGACCTACCGTTGGGTCCGCCACGAGATGCCCGACTGGACCAACCGTTTCGGCGCGGATGCCACCATCGACCTGTCGTTGATCAAGTTCCTGTGCAAGGCGCTGATCGAAGCCAGCGAGATCCTGGGCATCGCGGATCCGGAGAAGGCGGACTGGGCATATACGCTGGAACATCTGACGCCGTATCACATGGATGAATTTGGATCCATGTGTGTCCGTGAAGGGTT
>JAFVHC010000190.1 GCA_017474705.1 Bacillota bacterium | reverse complement strand
GCAGGGCTGCCGTAACAAGACGGGGCAGACGGATGCTCCAGATGATGCCGGTGGCTGTTTCCCCCGAAGCAGGACGAAGCAGGGCATCGATGACTGTACCGACGGTCAGTTTGGAACTGCCGATCATGCAGTTCAGGACCAACAGAACGATCAGCAGACTGGCCAGAACGATAAAACAGGTTGTGTAACGGATCCTTCGATTATTCAAAGATTAGACCTCGCATCAATGCAATTTATGTAGAAACGTCAGCTGATCAGATTCAGCCGTATCGGTGATGACCGCGTTGAAATCCTTGATCATGCCGGCGATAGCGGAGCTTCTCTGGAACAGGTCGTGTTCGGTGCACCAGACGTCGCCGCTCTGTACAGCTTTGAAATCAGCCAGCACGCTGCTGGTCTCGATCAGCTGTTCGATCGTATCCATGCCTTCGACGATCGTGCTGTTATAGATCAGGATATCCGCATCTTTCGCGCCGGCATAGAACGACTCCATCTGCATGTTCATCGTGGAAAGGGCGTTGTCGTCCTGACCGTCGATGTGATCGAACACGTAATGACCGCCTGCCAGCTGGATCATCTTGGAAACATAATCTCCCGGTTTGCGGACGACAGCCGCGCCGACTGTGGAGATATGGAAATAGGCGACAGATTTATCCGTGACCGCTTCCTGCAGATCGCCAGCCAGGGCTTGCTGCTGCTCGAAGAACGTTTCCGCTTCTTCGTATTTGCCTGTCAGCAGGCCGATCAGTTTGATCCACTCCAACCGGCCCATGGGATGGGTTTCATAACTGGAGTATTCCACCATGACGGGCATGCCGAGAGTCTCCAATTTCTCTTTGATTTCCGGGCTGTGGTAGATCATGGTGTTCTCCATGACGAAATTGCAGCCTTCGGAAAGAATGGTCTCGAAATCCGGGGCGCTGTACTTGCCGATGTAAATGATCTCCTTTTTCGCAAGCGCGTCAAGGATCTCAGGCAGGGCCCAGTTGCTTTCATTGGTGCTGGTCATGCGGACCTGATCCAGCGCGCCGATCTGGATGAAAGGATCCATCATAGCAGAAGATGCCTGGTAGATGTTGTGCAGGGGCTGCTGCAGGACGACGGCGTCGCCGATCGTTTCTTCCGAGACAGAGACGCCTTCCGGCACGAGAAGGAAGGGAAATTCGTCATGGATCGTGATCAGCGACGTCCCGTCAGAATAGTAATCGACTTTAAACTGTTCCGCATAAGTCAGATCCATATGGCCTGTCAGCGTATGGTCCGCTGTTTCGACAGCCTCTGCGCCTCCCTGCGAGCAGGCCGCAAGCAAGAGGCAGAAAAGCATAATACATGCAAATAATAACTTCGTTTTTTTCATAGCAGTTTAGTGAATGGTGGTCGAATCAAAATACAGCGTATACTCGATCTCGTGAGGCGTGCTCATGGCGGTCGTATCGCCGATCACGTTGAAGTAGGTGTCTAATGCCGGTACGGGAATGGTGAAAGTGGAGTTTCCTCCGACATTCTCGTTCAGATACTTTGTGCCGTTCACGATCATATAATCGTAATTGACGCTTGTCCATACGACTTTAGCCGAATAGCTGCCGCCTTTGACGTATAACGTAACGGGAGAGGTGATGCTCGCTTTCCCGGTGCCTCCGGAGAAGCTAATGGAGATCGTGTACGTTCCGTCCGCGATGCCTTCGGGTTCTTCAGGAGCCGGGGCCGGTTCTTCCGCCTGTGCGGGCTGTGTTTCCGGAGCAGGTTCCTGCGCGGGCTGAGGCGGTGTCTGAGCAGGCGTCTGTGAAGGCTGCTGCGGTGTTTCTTCAGGTGTCTGGGCAGGGGTCTGAGCAGTCTGTTCCCCGGTTCCCGGTTCTTCTTCCGGAACGGGGTCTGCAGGCGCAGTTTCAGATTCCTCCTGCACAGTTTCTTCCTGTGAGGTTTCTTCCTGTATTTCTTCAGCAGCGGTATCCTCCTGGGCGACGTCCGTGGTTTCTTCGGGTTTTGAGGCGCA
This sequence comes from Bacillota bacterium, assembly GCA_017474705.1. GTDB lineage: Bacteria > Bacillota > Clostridia > Lachnospirales > Bianqueaceae > RUG159. The sequence continues at coordinate 1,036 of JAFVHC010000190.1, read as the reverse complement.
TCCGCCAAGCAGGCTCATCGTGAGAGCGAGGCAGGTGAGCCATACGATCCATGTTTTCTTCATTGCAAGATCCTTTCTGATATCATCGATAAAAAGAACCATATCCGACAGAGGATATGGTTCTTCAGAGCATGCCAAGTATATTGATGCTGCGGACCAATTCCTCGTGGTCTGAAAGTCAGGAACGACTTTCTGCAACATGCCCCGGGCAGGTTTCCTGACTGATGGGTCATCGCGCGCCGGCAGCCTTCCCAACATACGTCAGTGACAAAAATGCGGCACGCTCTTCAAATACAGTGACGAGATCGCTTGGGATTTACACCCAATTCCCTTTTCACCCGGATGGAAAGACCGGGTCACCCGAAACATCTTGTGATTCATTTAACTATATTAATATAGCATGAGCGGCATACGCAGTCAATAAACAGCATTCGTCAGAAAGTCAAGTTGCACTTGATTTGTATGTTGTGATAATATATTTCCATAGTTATTAGGAAGGAGTGATACCAGTGGGTAGACACGGTACGATCGCAGGCAGAAAAGCGGCGCAGGACTCCAAGAGAGCGGCGGTTTTCACCAAATATGCTAGACTGATCACAGTAGCGGCGAAGGCGGGCGGAGACCCGGATTACAATCCCTCGCTGAGACAGGCCATCGATAAGGCCAAGGGCATCGGAATGCCCAACGACAACATTACAAGAGCCATCAAGAAGGGAACAGGCGAATTAGGCGGCGAATCTTACGAGAACGTTACCTTCGAAGGGTACGGCGCTGGCGGCGTGGCCGTCATCGTAGAGACCCTGACCGATAACCGGAACAGAACGACGGCAAGCGTAAAGCACGCCTTCGATAAATATAACGGAAACTTCGGCGTTCCCGGCTGCGTTTCCTATATGTTCTCCCGCAAGGGCGTTTTCGTCTTCGATAAGGAGACGGGCGTTACGGAAGACCAGCTGATGGAAGTCGCGCTCGAAGCGGGCGCGGACGATATCGTCGAATATGAAGACAGCTTCGATGTGACGTGCGAACCCGACGT
>JAFVHC010000189.1 GCA_017474705.1 Bacillota bacterium | reverse complement strand
GAAGAATTTGGTAGCGACCTGCGGGAACAGTGCATAAGACAGCACGTCCTCTTCACAGGTAGCCCATTTTTTGGACTCTTCGCGATACTTTTCCAGCTCCGGCTCGATCAGATCCGCCGGGCGGCAGGTGATCACTTCATCATCACCGATACATTTCTTGCGAACTTCCTCGTTGACCTCGCCCGGCAGTGCGCCGTATTCACCGCGCAGCAGTGCCTTGGATTCCTTCGGGACCATCTTGTAGCGCTGGCCGGAGATGATGTTCATAACGGCCTGTGTACCAACGATCTGACTGGTCGGGGTGACCAGCGGCGGATAGCCGAAGTCCTTACGTACACGCGGGACTTCCGCGAGCACATCGTAGTACTTGTCTTCCGCTTTGGCCTGTTTCAGCTGACCCAGCAGGTTGGACAGCATACCGCCCGGGACCTGATACAACAGCGTATTCGGATCTACGTTCAGAACCTTGGGATCCAGAGAACCGGTCTCCTTCAAGCGCTGTGCCACGCCGCGGAAATGAGCGGCGGCCTTGCTCAGAGTCTCGAGATTGAGTCCGGTATCACGATCCGTGCCCTGCATGGTAACGACCATAGCCTCTGTACTGGGCTGAGAGGTACCATTGGCCAACGGGCTCAGCGCACAGTCGACGATGTCCACACCAGCCTGGGCTGCCATAAGGTTGGTCATATCACCGGTACCGGCCGTGTTATGCGTATGCAGATGGATCGGGATATTCAGGACGGACTTCATTCTCTTGACCAGAGAATATGCGTCGTAAGGCAGAAGAAGTCCTGCCATATCCTTGATCGCGATAACGTCAGCACCCATCTTCTCCAGTCGCATTGCCAGCTTGATGAAATAATCCTCATCATGGACCGGGCTTGTGGTATAGGAGAAGCAAGCCTCGCAGATACCGCCGTAGTATTTGACATATTTCATGGCTGCTTCGATATTGCGGGGATCGTTCAGCGCGTCGAAAATACGCACGACCTCGATACCGTTGTCGATGGATTTCTGAACGAATTTCTCGACCACGTCGTCCGCATAATGCTTGTAGCCCAACAGGTTCTGACCGCGCAGCAGCATCTGCAGTTTGGTCTTCGGGGTGTTCTTCTTGATGATGCGCAGGCGCTCCCACGGATCCTCATCCAGGAAACGCATGCAGACATCGAAGGTAGCGCCGCCCCAGCACTCCAGGGACCAATATCCGATATCATCCAGGATCGGCAGCGCCGGAAGCATGTCCTCCAGGCGCATACGCGTCGCAGCCTGCGACTGGTGCGCGTCACGCAGGATGGTATCTGTGATCTGTAATGGATTTGCCATAGTATTCTTCCTCTCTTTCCCTTAAGCGCCGAACAATGCCAGCAGAGCACCGGCCGCAAGAGCGGAACCGATAACACCGGCCACGTTCGGACCCATGGCATGCATGAGCAGGAAGTTGGACGGATCTTCGGCCTGACCGACCCTCTGAGATACGCGGGCTGCCATCGGAACCGCGGAAACACCGGCGGAACCGATCAACGGATTGATCTTCTGCTTACGGAAGACGTTCATGAGCTTGGCAAGCAGGACACCGCAGCCGGTACCGCAGCCAAACGCGATGACACCCATGACCATGATCTCGATGGTGCGGATGTTCAGGAACGCTTCAGCCTTCGCGGTAGCGCCGACGCAGGTACCCAGCATGATGACGACGATGTTCATCAGCTCGTTCTGCGCAGTCTTGCTCAGACGTTCAACGACGCCGCTTTCACGCATCAGGTTGCCCAGCATGAGGCAGCCGACCAGAGGACCGGCGGAAGGTACCAGCAGGGTAACGAAAATGGTTACGACGATCGGGAAGATGATCTTCTCTGTTCGGGAGACCGGACGCAGCTGGCTCATCTTGATCTGACGCTCTTTCTTGGTGGTGAGCGCTTTCATGATGGGCGGCTGGATGACCGGGACCAGAGCCATGTAGGAATAAGCAGCGACCGCGATGGGACCCAGCAGGTGTGCCGCCAGACGGGTCGTGGTGTAGATAGCCGTCGGGCCGTCGGCACCGCCGATGATACCGATGGAGGCCGCTTCTGCTCCGGTAAAGCCCAGGGCACGGGCGCCGATGAAGGTCAGGAAGATACCTGCCTGTGCGGCAGCACCCAGCAGCAGCGTGGTGGGGTTGGCGATCAGCGGTCCGAAATCGGTACCGGCGCCGACGCCGATGAAGATCAAGCAGGGATAGATACCCAGCTTAACGCCCAGATACAGGACGTCAAGAAGGCCGACGTTGCCTTCAGCGAAATACTCCCAATGGACATGTCCTTCCGCGAATACTTCGGAATTATACATGCCTGCACCGGGCAGGTTTGTGAGCAGCATACCGAACGCGATGGGCAAGAGCAGCAAAGGCTCGAACTTTTTCACGATCGCCAGATACAGAAGGAAGCAGGCGATCAAGATCATGATCAAGACCCGGTAGTCCTGCGCGATCATCGAGAAGCCGGTCTGCTGGAGAAAGTTTTGTAACGCTTCCATATTTTTACGACTCCTTGAGTTTAAAGTTTCTTACTACGATCACTCGATGACGCAAAGGACTGTGCCCGTCTCGACAGAAGCACCCTTGGAGACCGCCACGCTCGCGACTTTGCCATCGCGGTTGGCCATGATCTCATTTTCCATCTTCATAGCTTCCAGAACGACCAGAACGTCGCCCTTGCGGACGGCCTGACCGGCCGTTACGTTGACACTGAGGATGGTGCCCGGCATGGGAGCAGTTACATTTTCAGCACCAGCGGGAGCTGGGGCAGCGGCAGGAGCAGCAGCCGCCGGCTGAGGCGCTTTCTTCGGGAAATCCGCTCCATCTTTAACTTCTTCCAAAGTGATTTCATAATCAGTTCCGTTGACATTGACAAGATACTTTTTCATTTTGTCTTAATTCCCTTCTAAGAAATGTGCAGCTGTACGAATACGGCCGTAAATCACAGTTTTTTAATGGAGTGGATACGGATACGGGAAACATCGGTCCCCAGATCTTCCGCAATAGCTGCCGCGATGGCCGCGACGAATTCCTGACGGTTTTTGATCTCCGGCGCCGGAGCGGGAGCCTTAGGAGCAAAAGCCGGAGCGGGAGCCTGAACCTCAGGACGTTTGACCCTGATAAAAGATGTGCAGATCGTTCCCATGACCTGACAGATGATGATCAAACTGATCAGACCGACGAAAACGACACCGAGACCAAGGCAGACGACGAAGAGGTTGGATAACTCTGCGCTTAGTAACAAGAAAAACACCTCCTTTGAGATTAGTGACCAAAAGAGAGGCCAATCTAACCGCATTTTATCAAAATTATAATAATCATAGCATGATTTTCCATTTTTTGCAAGTGGCCATATGGATTATTCTGCCACCAGATTCTCCGCCCAGGTCCCCTTATGGACCAGGTACAGACCCATGATCAGTTTGAATATATCGATCAGCTGTACGCACAGGAACATGGGTACGATCGGCATACCCGTAAAATGGGACAAAACGAAGGCCAGCGGATATGTGAACAGGCACTGGTACATACTGTCGAACGCAAAGGTGATCCAGGTCTTTCCGCCGGAACGCACCGTGAAATAACATGCATTGTTCGTAGAATACAAAGGCATGCAGGCGGCCGACACGATGATGAGCTTTGTCGCGAGCTGACGAACTTCCGGTGCCGTCTTGTAGATGCGAGGTATGAACGGGGCACTCAGGATCATCAGCACACCCATGCCGATGCAAAGCACGGCAGAGAAAAAGATGAGCTTGATATCCGTATCCTTGGCATCTTCGATATCCCCCGCACCAAGCTTCTGCCCTACAATGATAGCGACCGCACTGCCCATGGAATAGAAGACGACGTTGAAGAGATTGGAGACTGTAGAAGAGATATTCAGTGCTGCCACCGTGGTGACACCACGCACCGAATAACATTGGACGACTGCAGCCATGGAGATGGACCACAGGATCTCGTTGAGCTGCAGCGGCGCTCCCATGGTAAAGATGCGTTTAGCCAGCTGCCCCGGCAGCTTCAGCGAACGATACAAGCCCTCTGCGAATGAGAAATGCTCTGTATGACGATGGACCACGAAGATCATGATGCCAAGTTCCACATAGCGGGACAGGACCGTCGCTACCGCCGCACCTTGCGTTCCCATTTTCGGTGCACCGAAATGGCCAAAGATGAAAACGTAGTTAAAGAACAGATTGACGAAGACGGCTGTGATGCCCGCGATCATGGGAAGTTTGGTCTCCCCCGTCTCACGCAGCGTCGTGGCATATGCCTGCGACAGCGCGAACGGCGGCAGACCGATCAGCATGATCTTGAGATAGGACCTGCCATAACCAAGCACTTTACCGACGTCTGCGATGCCATCGCCGGTATCATGGAGGTACAGCTTGATCAACGGATCTCCGAAGAAGCCGAAGATCAGGAATCCGGCGGTGGTCAGGAAGATGCAGACGTACAGCTTGAAGCGGTAGGAATGGCGTACGCCTTCCATATCGCCGGAACCGAAAAACTGCGCGCCGAAGATCCCCGCACCGGACAGACCGCCGAAGATGCAGATATAATAGACCATCAGCAGCTGATTGACGATGGAGACACCGGACATGGGTTCGGTACCGACCTGTCCGACCATGATATTATCCAGAAGGCCGACAAAGTTGGTGATGCCGTTCTGGATCATGATGGGCACAGCGACCGCGAAGACCATCTTGTAAAAGGCTTTATTGCCTATCAGCTTTTTAAACATAAACAAAACCCTTTCCCGTTATGTTACAGACAATTATACCAAACTTGACCGGTAAACACAATGACCGTTTGCAATTCCGGCGGACTTGTTCTATAATACAAAAGTACGCCGTACAAACACAAATATTTGGAGGAATACTCATGCAATATATCAGCACCCGCGGTTTTGATGCAGCGTTCAGCGCCGCTCAGGCGATCCAGCAGGGGCTGGCTCCGGACGGAGGGCTGTTTCTTCCGGATCAGCTGCCTTTCTTCTCCATGGAAGAGATCCGTTCCCTTTCGGATCTTTCCTATGCAGGGCGGGCCGCTTTCGTCCTCTCCCGCTTTCTGACGGGTTATTCTTATGAAGAACTGCTCTCTTATACTAAAGAGGCATACTCCGCTTTCGATGCCCCTTTGAAACCTTTGACCGACACCTTGTCCGTATTGGAACTGTATCATGGACCCACCTGTGCTTTCAAGGATTTTGCTCTGCAGCTGCTGCCCTATCTATTGACCGGTGCATTGAAGAAGACCGGCGAGGAGCGCACCATCGTCATCCTGACCGCGACCTCCGGTGATACCGGAAAAGCCGCTTTGGAAGGCTTTGCCAATGTGCCCGGCACCCGCATCGCCGTCTTTTATCCGCAGGGCGGTACCAGTGCCATCCAGCGCATGCAGATGACCACACAGTCCGGGAACAACGTCTCTGTTTTTGCCGTCGATGGCAATTTTGATGATGCGCAGACCAGTGTCAAGCGACTCTTTTCGGATCCTGCTCTGCGGCAGGAACTGGCGCAAGAGGGTTTCCTCTTCTCCTCCGCCAATTCCATCAATTGGGGGCGCCTGGCTCCGCAGATCGCCTACTATTTCTCCGCTTACTGCGATCTGGCTTCTTCCGGTCGCATCGCATTCGGCGATGCCGTCAATATCGATGTACCGACCGGCAATTTCGGAAACATCCTGGCCGCCTACCTGGCATCCTGCTGCGGTCTGCCGGTGCACCGCTTCCTGTGCGCCTCCAACAGCAACCAGGTCCTTACCGACCTGATCCGGACCGGTACTTATGATGCGGGACGTCCGTTCTATACCACGGCTTCTCCCTCCATGGACATCCTCATCTCTTCCAATCTGGAACGTCTGCTCTATCTGCTCTCCGATCGCGATCCTTCGATCGTGCGAGGCTACATGGATTCTCTCGCCGAAACAGGGAAGTATACTTTAGAGCCCAGCGCTTTTGCTGCTCTTTCCGAACGCTTCTACGGCGGCTGTGCCGATGATGCCATGACCTTTGAAACGATCCGTAAGGTCTATGAGGATTCCGGCTATCTGCTGGATACACACACGGCCGTCGGATGGAACGTATATGAGCAGTATGCATCCGAGACCGGCGATATGACACCTACGATCCTGGCCGCAACCGCGGATCCGTTCAAATTCCCGGCAAGCGTCCTGAAAGCGCTTGGCGCACCCGTACCAGAGGATGATTTTGCACAGCTGCATGCGCTCGAAGCATGCACGGGGCGAAAAGCGCCAGCCGCGCTGGCTTCGCTGGAAGAAAAAAAGGAACGATTCAAAACGGTCGTAGCTCCTGCCGCAATGAAAGCAGCCATAACAGACTGGCTGACAAAATAGAACGAATACGAGACCCGCTCTGGTGAGCGGGTCTTTTTTCTGCATATGAATTTTGAGGATCCTCCTAGAATCCCTTGACCAGAAGCCTGGTTTTGCTATATAGTTGAGGTAATGAATGATCGTTTACATCATTTAGAAGGAGGATACTATATGTGGACTGAAAAACAAACGGAGTATGGCTTTCATATCGTTGAAAACGAAGGCGGGAAAAAGCTTTCCTATGATCCCAGCTCCGGCGTACAGTTGATCGAAAAAGACGGTTTCGCTTTCAAGGATCTGGCCAAGACCGGCGAACTGCTGCCTTATGAAGACTGGCGTCTTTCTCCGGAAGAACGTGCTGAAGATCTGGCCAAACGTCTGTCTGTGGAACAGGTCGCCGGCCTTATGTGCTTCTCCGCGCACCAGTTCAACATGGGCAAAGAGGTCAACGAAGATCAGAAAGAATTTCTGGATCATCATCTGCGTTCCGTTCTGAATTCCGGCGGTCTTGCCGGCATTCCGGATGAAGTCCAGGTCCCCTGGGCCAACGCGATGCAGCGATATGTTGAGGGCAAAGACTTCGGTATTCCCTGCTACTTTGCTTCTGATCCGCGCAACGGCGCCGGTGTGGCAGACTGGCCGGGCAACCTGTCACTGGCAGCTACCTTCGACCCGAAGATCACCTGGGAATCCGCCAAATGCCAGTCCCGTGAACTGCGTGATCTCGGCATCGCCTGCTTCCTGGCTCCGCAGGTCGACATCTCTTCTGATCCGCGCTGGTTCCGCAACAGCGGCACATTCGGTGAAGATCCGGCTTTGAGCGCAGACATGGTACGTGCCTTCTGCGATGGTCTGCAGAGCACGTATGATGCCGATGGCAACGACCTGGGCTGGGACAGCGAATCCATGACCGCCATGGCCAAGCACTGGACCGGTGAAGGCGCCTCTGAAGGCGGCCGCGAAGCGCACATGGAAGGCGGCAAATATGCCGTGTATCCGAACAATAACTTTGAAGCTCTCCTGATCCCCTTCGTGGACGGTGCTTTCAAGTTGGACGGCAAGACCAAAACATGCGCGGCCGTCATGAGCTCCTACACCGCCGCCTATGCCGAGGATGGATCCCTGGGTGATGCGGTCGGTTCCAGTTTCTCAAAGTACAAGATGAAGGACCTTCTGAGAGACCGCTATGGATTTACCGGCGTCGTCTGCACAGACTGGATGGTCCTGAACAACTATGCCCGCAAAAACGGTTGGGGCAAAGGCATCGAAGATGATGATGTAACGCCGGCACAGCGCGCTTTCATCGCCATCATGGTAGGCATAGACCAGATGGGCGGCTGCTCCGATCCGCAGATCCTGATCGACGCCTACTACTATGGCTGCGAACAGATCGGCAAGGAATAAATGGACGAAGCCTTTGCTGAATCCGCAAAGCGCCTGCTGCAAGGTTATTTCATGACCGGCATGTTCGAGGATCCGTATCTGGACGAAAAAGCCGTCCTCGCTGACGTCAATTCCGAGGACAAGCAGGCGGAAGCCCTGAAAGCGCAGATCAAAGCCGTCGTCATGGTCAAGAACGAGAACGGTGCGATCCGTCCGCATGACAAACGCATGAAGGTCTATATGCCTGCCCTGTACGAAGCTCCACATATCGAGATGGACCACGTTCGCGGCGCTGTCATGGGCGAAGCGAAAGCCGGATATCCGATCGCTCTGGACATGGCTTCCAAGTATTTCGATATCGTTACTGATAAAGTCGACGGTGCTGACATCACTCGTCTGACTTTGGAAGAACTCAAAGATATTGACCTCATCCTGATCACAGCGCAGGAGCCTGGCAACTCCTATCCACAAGATGGCCGTGCCGATGATAAGGTGTTCGTACCACTGACGCGTCAGTATCGTCCGTATGTAGCCGATGGTCCTTATGTCCGCAAGGTCTCCATCGCTGGCAATGAGCTAGAGGATGGTACCAAGGAGAACCGTAGTTACTACGGCCAAAAAGCCTTGACCACCAATGAAGAACAACTCGACCAGATCCTCGAGTTTGCTGAAAAAGCTAAAAAACTGGGGGTTCCTTCCGTGGTCGCTATGTTTACCGGTCGTCCGATGTGTTTCCATGAATTCGAACAGGAAGTCGATGGTATCGTCGTTACCTTCTCTCCCCCATCTATGTATGGCGGTGGCACTGCTTCCTCCGAAGCACTGGCAGCGATCGTAGCCGGCGTCGAAGAACCGTCTGCCCTTCTGCCCATGCAGATGCCTAAGGATATGGATGATGTTGAGCGTCAGGCGGAAGATACGCCGCGCGATATGGAATGCTACACGGATTCCGTCGGTCATAAGTATGACTTTGCTTATGGTCAGAACTATGCAGGCGTCATCAACGATGCACGTGTTGCGAAGTATAACGTCCCGGTCCAGCTGAAGCCGGAGAATAAAGGCGTTTGATCGAACAAGATCCGATCATATCTATAACGAAAAAAGCACCAGACCTCAAAAGTCTGGTGCTTTTCACATTCAATTCACATGTGTCTGCAGCAGCGTCAACTGTCCTTCGACTTGCACCGTTCCGGCTGTAGCCGGGATCAAGAAGGAATCCCCCTCTTTGATGGGCATCGTCTGACCACCGGTTGCAATGGTACCGCTTCCGCCAACACAGATCAGGATCTCAAACCGTTCCGGACTGACTGCAAGATTCCATGTCCCATCCACCTTGAGCCTTAGCGTTTCAAAGAACGGACTGATGACCCCTTGATCGATATCCGCCTTTTCGCGTCCGATCGGAGCCTTGCGGTCGACTACAGCGACAGCCTTTTCCACATGCAGCTGCCGGGGCTTTCCATCCAGTCCCAATCGGTTATAGTCATAGACACGATACGTCAGATCGGAATTCTGCTGGATCTCCGCGATCAGGATGCCGCTGCCGATGGCATGCAGTGTGCCCGCTGGGATATAGAACGTGTCCCCCGGGTATACGTTGACCCAGTTCAAGAAGGATTCCAACGCGCCTTGCTCCAAGGCATTTCTCAATTCTTCCGCCGTAAGGTCCTGGTTGAATCCATAGACCAGCTTCGCGCCGGGCTTTGCGTCCAGCACATACCACATTTCCGTTTTTCCGGAAGCTCCCGGGCCTTCCAGCTGAGCCGCCTGCTGATCGTTCGGATGGACCTGGACGGACAGGTTCTGGTTGGCATCGATGAACTTGATCAGCAACGGGAAGTACGTACCATAGCTCTCCAGGACCTTGGTGCCCACCAGAGCTTCACGATACTGATCCACCAGCGCCTGCAGTGACGTTCCGTCCAAAGGCCCTCCATCCACAACGCTCTGTCCATGCGGATGCGCCGCGATTTCCCAGGCTTCACCGGTGGAATCGGAAGGGATCTCCTTGCCAAAACGGTCTCGCAGCAATCTGCCGCCCCATACCATTTCTTTCATGGCAGGGCGCATTTTCAGAATATCCATGGTTTAGAACTGCAGCACAGAATGCACCGGATAGGGAGCCAGTGCGCCTTTGCAGTCGAATTCAGAACTCAGTTCGATAAAGAACACCGTATCCACGACCTCTCCGCCGGCCGCTTCGATCAGTTCGATCATAGCTTTGGAGGTGCCGCCTGTCGCGATCAGATCATCCACGATGACGACCTTCTGTCCGGGTTTGATCGCATCGATATGCATCTCCAGCTTATCGGTGCCATATTCCAGAGAATACTCCTTGGAAATGACTTTATACGGCAGTTTGCCGGGCTTGCGCACGGGAATGAAGCCTTTGTGCAATGAGTACGCGATCGGCACACCAAAGATAAAACCACGGGATTCAGAACCGACGACCAGATCGAAGTCCACGTCTTTCAGAATGGCGCACATCTGATCGATGGCTTCATGCAGCGCTTCAGGATCCTGCAGCGTCGTGGTAATGTCACGGAACATTACACCGGGGATAGGTTTGTCCGGAATCGCACGGACGGTTTCTGCTAAGTTCATAAGATCACCTGCTCCTTTGCATAGTGTAATTTACTTACCTTTATAGTAGCACGTTTCACCGGATATTGCAAATGGTACATTGCGCCGATGTCATGCCGCGGAATTCATTGATCTCCAGATGATACAAAATATCGATGCAGATGCCTCTCTCTGCTCTTGCACCGTTTCTCAGCCTGTCCCAGACGTCTGTTCCGTACCGAGTGCTGATCACTTCCTGCAAGGCCTCTACCCGGAAGGTGATGGCTTCACATGGACGGCCATCCTGCAGCAGCTGCAGACGGCAGACATTCTGTTTTCTGCCCATCAGCCGCAGGGAAAGGACTTCCACGTTCATAGCAGCGAAGACAGGGCGTTCATTTCCGGTCCCGAAGGGTTCCAGCTGAGTCAGCAGACCGGCCAGGCGCAGATCTGCATCCGCCAGCGGCAGCATCGCATCGACAACGACAGTCGGGTACAATTTGTCCTCGGGGATATCACACTGCTCATTCAATGCTCTGCGCAGCTCTCCGATCCGATCCTTTTGAATGGACAGGCCAGCCGCCAATGGATGTCCTCCATACCGTTCCAGCAAAGCGTCCTGTTCCTGCAGATGGCGGAACAGATCATAACCCTCGATCGATCGTCCGGACCCTTTGACAAGGTCATCCGTACCGGAAAAGACGATCGCGGGACGATAGTATCTTTCTTTGATGCGGCCGGCCACAAGACCCGCGATGCTTTCATGCAGATCTTCCAGATGCAGGACCTTGACTATATCATCCTTCAAAGCAGTTTCCACCAGAAGGCTTGCTTCCTCGATCCCGGCCTGCGTCATATTCTGACGCTCCTCATTCAAACGTTTGAGTTCCTGCGCCAGAACGTAGGCCTCTGCAGGATCCTCCGTCAGCAGGATACGGATCAATGACTGTTGGTTTTTCAGTCGCCCGCCGGCATTGATCATTGGCCCGATCACGAAACCGAAACTGTAGACTGTCAGGTTCTTCAACATGGCAGCATCCATGAGGGCTGCAATACCCACTGGAGGATGCTGGTTCCACTCTTTAAGACCCTGCCAGACGATACGTCTGTTCTCCCCCACAAGCTTAACCACGTCGCAGACCGAACCCAACGCCGCAAATCCGATCAAAGAAGCGGGCAGCGTGCCTCCCGTCCGTTGTGCCAGGCCTTGAACGAGTTTGAACGCGACACCGGCACCGCACAGATCTTTGCAGGGGTACGTGTCATCCTGCCGATGCGGATCGATGACACAGGCCGCATCCGGCAGTATATCATGTCCATCCGCATCCTGCGTGATCTCATGATGATCCGTCAGCACGACAGGGATTCCCTTTTCTTTAGCATAGGTCATGGTCTCAAACTCACGGATCCCGTTGTCACACGTCAGGATCAGCGCGCAGCCCTCCTCGATCGCTTCGTCGACCATATGCTTTCGGATCCCATAGCCATCTTCCATCCGGTCCGGGATGCGATAGGAAACACCGAATCCCAAAGCGGACAGGCCCAGATAAAGAATGGCAGTCGCCGTAACGCCATCCACATCATAATCCCCAACGACACGGATCTGCACCTTCTCCTGTCGTGCCTGCAGCAGGATATCGCAGGCTTCTTCCATACCTTTCATGAGG
>JAFVHC010000188.1 GCA_017474705.1 Bacillota bacterium | reverse complement strand
TTACGGGCGTTCTGAAGCTCAAGGAACATGAAGCCGCCCGTTGGCTTCCGTTGGATGATCTGTGGCAGGTGGACTGGTTGCCGGCGGATCGGATGGTCGTCGAATGTCTGACCGGGAAGGAACAGTCGTAACTTGCTGGTCCTTTCGGGAAAAAGCATGCCGCGAAAGCTTGATATTTCTTGCCATCATGAAGCAAATCGCATATAATCAAAAAAGATAGAACAGCGGAATTTCACTTCAGAAAGGAAACAGCTGCTATGAAGAAAACGTGGATCATCCTGTTGTGCATCGCAATGGTGCTGTCGCTTGCAGCCTGCGGTAAAAAGGGGCCTGAATTCAAGACGTTGGGCGATTGCATGGCTGCCCCGTACGAGTACGGTACGGAAATGGTCGACGAGGAAAACTACGTGTACGTCTTCTTCAATAACAAAGAAGATGGGACACGCATCCCGTACCGCGTCACTGCAGAAATGACGCCGGAACTTTATGAACAGTTCCTCGCATTGGACTTTTTCGATGAAAACTATAGCGATGAGGTTTTGAAGCTTGTCGGCGGGCAGAAGATCACCCAGGTGGAAGACCTTTCGTCGAAGATCCCGACGCAGAAAGAGATGGATGCATGGGTCGGCAAAAAGGGTCAGGAAATGATGGATGCCGGCTATGAAGTATGGGGCTTCGGCTGGGGCGGAGGCGATGACGCCGAGATCACAGTAGCCAAAGGCCTGTTCGAGTTCACGGTCTCGGTGGATGCGACGGATGATTTCGCTGATGAGGACTTCGACGGAATGGGAGCGTTTCCGAATATGACGATCAAGGGGGTCTCTTGGACCGGTATGTCCTCCATGTGTACGGATCTGAGTGTGACGGAGTGAGAGGTGCTTTATGAAAGAACGAGGTTATGACGCGCGTATAACGTCGCAGCTGCTGTTCCGGCTGCTGCCGTTCCAGATCCTTCTGGCGGTCGTTGGCGCGATCAACGGCATCGTTTCAACGTTGTTCGCCAGTAACGCCGTGGGCATGACGTCCATGAGCGCGATCGGGCTGTACAGCCCCATCAACATGATCTTTACGTCCTGTGGGACGATCCTGGTCGGCGGCTCGACCATCATGTGCGGGAAGTACATGGGCAAGAATCAGCTGGAGAAGATGCAGAATATCTTCTCTTTGAACATGGCGCTGACCGCTTTGTTGGCATTGGTTTTTACTTTGTTCGTTTTAAGCATGGGCGTGTTTGACCTTTCCGGATGGCTCGCCAAGGATCCGGAAGTGCGCCATGCCTTCAACCAGTATCTGTTCGGTCAGGCCATCGGGATCCTGCCGTTGATCCTGGGTTCACAGCTGTCCGCGTTCCTGCTGGTCGAGAACAAGACGACATTGACGACCATAGCCAGTTTGGTCTATATCGCAGTCAATCTGCTGCTGAACTTCTTGTTCGTCAAGGTGCTGCGTATGGAAGCCTTTGGTCTGGCGCTGGCTTCCTCCCTGGGCCTGTGGGTCTTCGCGGGTGTCCAGGCCGTCCACTTCTTCTCGAAGAAGGCCCACCTGAAGATGACCAAACTGCCGAACAACTGGAAAGAATGCAAGGATATCTTCTTGATCGGTATCCCCGGGGCTGCCAGCTACTTGTACCAGTCGCTGCGCGGTATCCTTTTGAATACCTTGATCACGATGTATGTCGGTGCTGCCGGCCTGTCCGCGTATGCCGCGGCCAACACGCTGCTGGGATTCGCATGGGCTGTGCCGACCGGCATGCTGGCCGTCTCCCGCATGCTGATCAGTATCAGTGTGGGTGAGGAGGACCGCAAGACCTTGACGGACGTCATGCGCAACATGTTCCAGCGGTTCATGCCGCTGCAGTGCGCGATCTCGGTGGTGATCATCATGCTTGCCGTCCCGCTGACGCGGCTGTATTTCCGTGATGTTTCGAATCCCGTCTATATGCTGACGGTCTGGGGCTTCCGCCTCCTGCCGATATGTATGCCTCTGTCGCTGATGTACATGCACTTTGTGTGTTACGGCCAGGCAGCCAATAAGCAGGGACTGGTCCATATCCTGTCGCTGATCGATGGTGTGATCGGCGTGATCAGCTTTGCCGCTCTGGCCATGCCAGCCGTGGGGCGGATCAGTATCTATGCGGCGCAGAGGGCTGCTTATTTTGCCAGTACGTTCAACGGTATCTGCACGACG
>JAFVHC010000187.1 GCA_017474705.1 Bacillota bacterium | reverse complement strand
TTATACGAAGCGCTCGGCGCTTCATGGACATAAGGAAGGGGGCATCATCTTTGGCGATCACGGAAAAAGAGCTACAAGAACTGGTCCGTGCCGTATTGGCCGAGATGCAGGGCTTACGTCCTTCACAACAAGAGGAGACCGGTGTATTCGACACGATGGAAGAAGCCATCGCTGCCGCAGCACGCGCGCAGCAGGAGATCCGCCGGATGCCTCTGGAATTTCGTGAAAAGATCATCTCCAATATCCGCAAAAGCACGTTAGAGAATCTGCGCACCTACGCGGAGTTCGGCGTCAGCGAGACGGGTATGGGCAATGTGGGTCATAAGATCCTGAAACATCAGCTGGTGGCGGAAAAGACACCGGGCACCGAGGACTTGACAACGATCGCCTGGTCCGGTGACCGCGGACTGACACTGGTCGAGCAAGGGCCTTTCGGCGTCATCGGCGCCATCACGCCCTGCACCAATCCCAGTGAGACCGTCATCTGCAATACCATCGGTATGATCGCAGCCGGCAACACCGTCGTTTTCAACCCGCATCCCGCGGCAATCGGCGTGTCCTGCTACGCGGTCAGCAAGATCAACGAAGCATCCATCGCGGCCGGCGGCCCGGCGAACATCGCCACCACGGTGAAGAAGCCGACGCTGGAATCCGCGGACGTCATGTTCAAGAGCCCGACCATCCCGCTTCTGGTAGCGACCGGCGGCCCCGGCGTGGTCACGGCTGTTCTTTCCACCGGTAAGCGCGGCATCGGTGCCGGCGCGGGCAACCCGCCTGTCGTGGTCGATGAGACGGCCGATATCGAGAACGCGGCCATCAGCATCATCAATGGAGCCACGCTGGACAACAACCTGCCCTGCATCGCGGAAAAAGAAGTCGTGGTCGTGGACAGCGTTGCCGATCATCTGATCGACGCCATGGAGCGGAACGGCGCCTATAAGCTCACGGATCCGGCCAAGATCCAGCAGCTCGCGGAGCTGGTCCTCGTACCCAACAAGAAGGGCAAGATGCAGGTCTCCCGCGACTGGGTCGGACGCGACGCCTACAAGTTCCTGAACGCGATCGGGATCGATGCGGATCCGAGCGTCAAGTGCATCATCTTCGAAGCGCCGGAGGAGCACATCCTGGTCCAGACCGAGCTCATGATGCCGATCCTGGGCATCGTTCGGGCGAAGAATGCGGAAGAGGCCATGGACATGGGCGTACGCCTGGAGCATGGCAACCGTCATTCCGCACACATGCATTCCAAGAACGTGGATCGGCTGACACGCTTCGGCCAGATGGTCGACACGGCCATCTTCGTCAAGAACGGACCGTCCTACGCGGCGCTGGGCTTCGGCGGCGAAGGTTTCCCGACCTTCACCATCGCGAGCCGCACCGGCGAAGGTCTGACGTCCGCCAAAACATTTACGAAATCCAGACGCTGCGTCATGACCGACGCACTCTGTATTCGATAAAATCCTTAGAAGGGAGAGAAGCAACCTATGGATATCAACCAGGAAAGTGTTGAGAAGATCGTAGCCCGCGTCCTCGCGGAAATGGGCCGCACTGGAAAGACCGGATCCCTGACTCCCTCATATCAGGAACCGGCTCAGCACTTTGACATCCCCAAACGCGCGAAAGTCGCCATGCTGACCGCACTGCGCCGCATCGAGGTCAAGGAATATGACATTCCGGAGATCGGCGACGATGAGATGCTGGTCCATGTCGAAGGCGCCGGCGTCTGCGGCACCGACGTGCATGAGTACAAGAACGATCCGTTCGGTCTGATCCCGGTCGTTCTGGGACATGAGGGTACCGGCCAGATCGTGAAGATGGGTAAGAATATCACGCAGGATACGACCGGTAAGCCGCTCCATGTGGGCGACCGTATCGTCACCTGCACCATTCCCTGCAAAAAGTGCGATAACTGCCTGAACATGAGCGATCGCGACAACTTGTGTGAAAACTCCGGCATCTATGGCCTGATGCCTGAAGATGACCATTATCACTTCAACGGATGGTTCGGCGAATATATCATCATTCGTCCGGGCTCCACCTTCTTCAAGGTCAATGATATGAGCCTGAAGATGCGCATGCTGATCGAGCCTGCGGCCGTCGTGGTACACGCTGTCGAGCGTGCCAAGAAGACCGGCCTCATCTCCTTCAACAGCAACGTGCTGATCCAGGGCGTCGGCCCCATCGGTATGATGCTGCTGGCAGTCGTACGCACCATGGGCGTGGAGAACATCACTGTTGTGGACGGCGATGAGAACCGTCTGCAGATGGCCAAGCGTTTCGGCGCCAAGTACACGGTCAACTTTAAGAACTATAAGGATCTGGATGAACAGATCCGCCGCATCAAGGAGATCACGGGCGGCCGTGGAGCGGACTTCGCGTTCCAGTGCACCGGTGTTCCTTCCGCAGCGGCGAACGTCTGGAAATTCGTCAAGCGCGGCGGCGGTCTGTGCGAAGTCGGCTTCTTCGTCGACAACGGCAGCTGCTCCATCAACCCGCACTTTGACATCTGCAACAAGGAGATCACCCTGGTCGGTTCCTGGACGTACAACGTCCGCGAGTATCCGATCACCATCGAATTCCTGAAGCGTGCCGTCGGCATCGGTCTTCCGATCGAGGAACTGGTCACCCATCAGTTTGGCCTCAACGAAATGAACGAAGCGATGGATACGAACATGAAGCAGCTGGGTATCAAGGTCGCCTACGTCAACAAGAATTTTTAAGGTTTGTAATGTAAGGAGCGTACAACGATGGATGCTGTAGGAATGCTCGAAGTCTTCGGTTTTGCCTGTGCCATGGTCGCGGCCGACGCCGGCTGCAAGGCGGGCAACGTGTACATCGAAGCCATCGACAAAAACAAGCCGGCCAACGCGGAGAGCCTTCCGGTGCCGCTGCTGGTCTGCATCAAGTTCCGCGGCTCGGTCGCCGATGTGGAGGCCGCCATGGAAGCGGCGGAAAAGGCCGCACTGGCGATGACCGGGATCTACTCCAAGCACATCATCGCCAAGCCGGATGAAGGGACCGAAGGCATGCTCAAACTCAGCTGCATCGGTACACCGGTACCTCCGGGACAGGCGCCTACGAAAGACCGCTTCTAAAAAAGATCCAAGATAATCAAAGGAGAAGACGACATGCAGGAAGCATTAGGAATGATCGAGACCAGAGGTCTCGTAGCTGCCATCGAAGCAGCGGATGCAATGGTCAAGGCGGCGGACGTCGTATTGATCGGTACCGAAAAGATCGGATCCGGACTGGTCTCCGTCATGGTCCGCGGTGACGTGGCGGCTGTCAAATCCGCTACCGAAGTCGGCGCGCAGAATGCCTCCCGTCTGGGTGAGCTCGTGGCCGTTCATGTCATCCCCAGACCGCATAAGGACGTGGAATTCATCCTTCCGTCTCTGGACTGATCATCACACAGAATCATCAAGCGCAGCATAGAGGAATAGGACGATGCAGGCAATAGGCTTATTTGAGATCAGGGGTAACGTCCCGGCTGTGGTCGCGGTCGACGCGATGACCAAGGCAGCCAACGTACATTTTCTGACCTGGGAGCAGAAACTCGGAGGATGGCTCGTAACTGTCATCATCCAGGGCGAGGTTTCCGCAGTTCAGGCAGCGATCGATGCAGCCAACCGGACGGCGATCAGCAAGGTTGCAGCGTCCGCTGTCATTGCCAACCCGCACCCCGAAGTCATGCGCCAGATCGAAACCAGCCGCAACAGGCATGGGTACACTTTCTAAGTTTTTCCAAGTCTTTCAAAAGACAACAACATAATATGAAAACCATAAAGGAGGATTCATCATGGAAGCATTAGGTATGATTGAGACAAGAGGACTGGTAGCAGCGATCGAAGCCGCCGATGCTATGGTAAAGGCCGCTAACGTTGTTCTGATCGGTACCGAGAAGATCGGTTCCGGCCTCGTATCCGTCATGATCCGCGGCGATGTCGGAGCTGTCAAGGCTGCGACCGAAGCCGGCAGCAATGCTGCTCAGAATCTGGGCGAGATCATTGCGGTTCATGTCATTCCGAGACCGCATGCAGATGTCGAGAAGATTCTGCCGACCTTAGACTGATCCATACCAAGGTCATACCATGGTTTCCAGTCGCCCTGACTGGGAATCAGGGAAGGCTCCCATCTTTTGGAAAAGGATGGAGGTCTTCCCTGGTTCGAGTTGAAAG
>JAFVHC010000186.1 GCA_017474705.1 Bacillota bacterium | reverse complement strand
TTTCTTTGTCATCAATACTACCGTCTCAATATGATAGGTGAATGGGAACATGTCAACGGTACGGATCCTTTCAACCGTATAGCCGGCTTCTTGGAAGAAGGGCAGATCACGGACAAGGGAAGTAGGTTTACAGGAGACATATATGAATCGATCCGGGGCAAACTTCAGGATCTTCGGCAGAGCTTTTGGATGGATACCATCACGCGGTGGGTCCAGGATGACCAGATCCGGGTGGATCTCCAGCGTATCGATTTCCTTCAGTACGTCACCAGCGATAAATCGGCAATTGTTGAGACCGTTCAATCCAGCATTGATGCGGGCTGCATCGACAGCTTCTTTCACGATCTCGATGCCGGTCACGGAAGCAGCTCCGGCACCGGCCAGGATCTGAGCGATGGTGCCCGTTCCGCAGTAAAGGTCGAAGACCTCGGCTCCGGAGACATCACCGGCGAAATCACGGACGACGGAATACAGACGTTCCGCGCCTTTGGAGTTGGTCTGAAAGAATGAGAACGGGAAGATCTCGAAACTGAGCCCTAATAAAGACTCGGTGAGAGAAGCTTTGCCATATAGGATCTCCAAAGCGTCGCTCTGCACCACGTCGGCCTGGCGGTCGTTCACCGTATGCAGGATCCCACCGATGGACCCTTCCAGCGGGAGAGACAGCAGTCGATTTGTCCAAGGAGTCAGATCAGGTGCTTCCGCGCTGGTCGTGATCAGGTTGACCAGGATCTGCCCATCCAGGAAGCTGCGGCGCAGTACGAGATGGCGCAGGAAGCCTCCATGTGTATAAGTGTTGTAATGAGAAGCACCTGTTGCAGCGAAATACTGCTGCGTTTCAGACAGGATCCGTGCCATATCCGGATGGATGATGCGGCATCCGGGTGTAGGTACGATGTCATGGAAAGCGCCGCGTTTATGCAGGCCTAAAGTCAAAGGCCCATCCTTGATCTCATCACCGAAGGAGAACTCCATTTTGTTTCGGTATCCTTCAACAAGGGGACTTGGAGCGATCGGCTCCCAGATGGTATTGCTGCTTTCCAGTACAGGTTCCAGAAGCTTTTTGACCTGCTGTTCTTTCCAGGTCAGCTGCAGCTCGTAAGGGACGGTCTGATAACAACAGCCCCCGCAGACAGCGGCATGCGGACATGGCGGATCGATCTCGTAAGGGGCAGGCTTCAGGACCTCCTGCAGTCTGCCTTCGCGACGCCTTTTCCCTGTACGGCCGACAGTAACGCGAATGGTCTGACCGGGCAGGGCGCCTTTGACATGGATGGTCTGTGCAGTAAAAGGAACGGCAGCCGATCCCTCGACTGCCGCTTGCATGATCCCCCGATTGGGAAAGGCGACATCGGTCACGATACCTTCCCGAAAGATCGGTTCTTTTGGCATATGATTAGTCCTCGATAGCTTCTTTGATTTCTTCCACGACTTCTTCGGCAGTCTCAGCGGCTTCTTCTACAGCCTCTTCAACAGCTTCCTCGGCCTCGGCAGCAGCTTCTTCGACAGCGGCCTGGAAATCAACGTCATCATCCTCGAAATCCTCTTCATCAAGATATACGAAATCGTCGTCATCATCCTCATCCTTTGCCTTGCAGAGGACTTTTTTCAGGGCGATCGCGACGGCAACACATACGGCGGTGATAGCCAGAGCGATGAGCACATACTTGATAATGGAGCGTTTCTTTTCGTTCTGTTTGATAGATACCAGGATGTTTTTGATCTGATCCAGTTCTAAAGCGTTCATGCTTATGACCTCCTTGGACTTGAGATAGCTTGATTATACATTATGTTGGAAGATTTCACAAGGGGAACATGAAAATTTCACATTGATTTGCTATCATGAATCATGTATAATGAGCGGCGGAGGGAGAGCTATGAAAGAAAGAAGATCATTATGCCTCATATTAGTCTGTGTGCTGCTTTTCAGCGGCTGCAGCCTGCTCGATAGAGAAGAAACAGAAAAGATCCCCACGTACACCTTCGGTCAGGAAGGTAATTACGATGTGATCCGTTTTGACAACGTTACCGTAAAGATCGACCTGGGTTATCTGCAGGATAAAGAACGCAACTATGCAGCATATCAGGTGGAAAGCGCTGTACCTGCGGTAAAAGCTTATCTCAAGGATCGGGCACCGAAAGATGTGACACTGGCCCTGCGCGCCGGAGATGGTCCGACCATGGTCTACGAAGGGCAGGCGGACATTTACTTCGCACAGAATCGTACAACACCGTATACTTCCCTGATCACGCAGGTCATGATGGGCGTGGATGGTGTTCCGGACTGGCTGCGGGAAGGTGTTGGCGCCTATGTGGCAGATACGCATAAGGAAAGCCTGCTGAATACCCAGGCACATCTCATCGAATGCCTGAAAACGTATGTCGAGCAGGAAGAAGCGGAGCGGGCTGAGGATAGTGAAGCTCCGCAGGAAGCGGCATACTATGACATCGATACGCTGGCGCGTGTGCTAAAGAAGAACGGCGCTTATGATACCGCATCTCAGCTGGGCGATATGACCGAGCAGATCGCGGCGATCGGTTATCCGGAAGAAGCCTATAATTTCCGCGGAGCGTACTGCGTCTACGCAGGCTCCTTCGTCAAGTATCTGGAAGCCAACTATGGGCATGATGCCGTGATGGCTGCTTATGATGGCACCGAGTTCTCGGAAGCTTTCGGCGTGTCCTTCGAGAAAGCACGTAAGTCCTGGTTCGAAGCATTGTAAGTGATGTACAGTCCCAAATAGCAACAGATGGCCCCAAGAGTCAGTGTCAGTTGTGACTCTTGGGGCTTTGTATAGACAGACCGATCGGTAATGAGGGAGGGTTTGATTTGGATACCGCAGTGTATACACATGATCAACGATTACACGGAACCGTTTCTTCCCAGGACAGGTCTCGTATGCTGTGCCTTATGGAACCGGCTGTTTTCTATAAGGTCGATGCACCTGATGAAAATACGATCATGATCGATCCTTCGGTCAAAGGCCAGCCGATCCTGGGCTTTGGCGCCAATTGGACGGATACGGATCTGTACAACCTGACTCGAATGAGCAGGGAACAACAGGATCTGGTATTGAAAGCGTTGTTCGATCCGGAGGTCGGCGCAGGTTGGAATTTCATGCGCGTGCCCTTCGGCAGCACGGACTGGGAGCGTAATTTCGATTTCTATTCCTACGACGATATGCCGGAAGGTGAGAAGGATTGGCAGCTCGAGCATTTCAGTGTTCAGAGAGATATCGACCGTGGCTTTTTCGATATGCTTCGGCGGGTGCGGGATCAGTATCCCGCAGTACGGTTGTTGGCTTCAGTTTGGGGACTGCCCGGCTGGATGAAAAGCAACGACAGCCTGCTGGGTGGGATCTTTCTGCCAGAGTACACCGAAGTGTATGCCCGGTATCTGCGTAAAGCGGTCCAGGCTTTTGAGGAGCAGGGTATAGAGTTGTACTCCATTACGATCCAGAATGAGCCGAAATCCAGTGATGCGCCGAATTATAACAGAGGCACGCCCTGTACGCGTTTTACCTGGCGTCTGGCGAAAGGCGTACTGATCGCGCTTGCGAAGGAATTCCGGGAACATGGGATAAAAACACGGATATGGGCGTATGATCATAATTTCGATATGGCGGACATCTTCGTCGATCCTCTGCTGGCGGATGAGGAAGCGTACGCGGTGATCGATGGCATCGCTTTCCACCCGTACCGGGGCGACCCGGCGGTCATGGACCGGTATGCGGCACAGTACCCGGAAATGCCGATGTACAGTACCGAAAAGACGGTGGCCGATCCAGCAGGCATGGATGAGATGCTCCGGCAGCTGCGGCACGGTTCCCGTTCCTACGTGCTTTGGAATTTCTGCACGGATGAATACGGTGGACCACATATGTTGGCAGGGAATCCATTTCTCTATAACCGCCTGGATCCCAATACCAGCATCTGTGTACCTTTGAAGGATCCGGAGCACTGGGAGAAGACCGGAGCATATGGTATGTTCGCGCAGTTTTCACGTTATCTGAAACGCGGCATGCGCCGGATCGATTGTACTTATGGACATCCGCGCTGGATCACTGCTGTAGCGTTCCAGGCAGAGGATGGAACGGTCGCCGTCGTTGCGGTCAACCAGACAGAGCGGACCCAGGAGTTCAGACTGCAGTGCAGTAATAAGGCGGCAGCCTGCAGCATATCTGCATGCAGTGTTGCGACATATACATTTATACCGGAAGCAGGGCTTCCGGTTGTGCCGATCAGCGCGGCACCGAAGAAGCGCATAGATGAGGATCCTATGTGGGATCTGACACCTGTGGATTTTTGGTTCGATCAAGAGGCCCGTGCGGGAGAAGAGATCCGCTTCCATGTCCGGGTACGGAACGTGGGCAATGCGCCGACCATCCCGAACGTCACAGCAGTCGTGGATTTCCTGTTGGACGGGGATTACCGGATCGCCAGATCCTACGATACGGTCCCCATTCTCAAGCCGGGCGAAGAAGTCATCTTTCATGCGAAAGCACCAGTCTATGATGCTTCCGGTACCGGATGCAAATCCACATGGACGGCCACACAGGGCTGGCATGATATCATGGCGTTCATGACAGTGGGAGGCTCGCTGGAGAAGGAGGATCCCTATAATAATCGTTGTTCCAAAGAATTCTATTTTGCAGAGGACTGAAACACAAAAAACTGCGGCAAAACTTTTGTTTGCCGCAGTTTCGGTTTTTGATCCAAAGATTATTGCTGATTGCCCAACAGCATGCCCCTGACCTTCATGGACAGACCGAAGAGGTTGATGAAACCGTTCGCGTCTTTATGATCGTACAGGTCGCCGGTGGTGAAGCTTGCGATGCTTTCGCTGTACAGGGAGTTGGGGGAAGTGGTGCCAGCCGGAATGATATTGCCCTTATACAGGATCATGTTGACTGTACCGGTCATGACCTGGTTCAGAGAATCAACGTATGCGGAAAGAGCCTCGCGCAGCGGAGTGAACCATTTGCCGGAGTAGACCAGATCAGCAAAGTCGACAGCGATCTTCTGCGTATGAGCGAAGGTCTCCTTATCCCAGACCAGGTGGGAGAGCTGCTCGTGGGCAGCGAACATGATCGTGCCGCCAGGAGTCTCATAGATACCGCGGGATTTCATACCGACGACACGGTTTTCCAGGATATCGATGATACCGATGCCGTTGGCACCGCCGATCTCATTCAGCTTGGTGAGCAGAGCAACGGGATCCATCGCCTCGCCATTGATGGCTACGGGAACGCCGTTTTCAAACTGCAGACTGATTTTCGTGGGCTCATCCGGAGCATTTTGAGGCGTGACACCCAGTTTCAGAAGCTTCTCATAATCCGGAGCATGAGACGGATCTTCAAGATCCAGTCCTTCGTGGCTGATATGCCAGATGTTGCGGTCGCGGCTGTAGCTGTCACCCTTCTTGATGGGGCATTCGATACCGCGGACCTGGCAGTACTCGATCTCTTCTTCGCGAGACTGGATGTTCCAGATACGCCACGGAGCGATGATCTTGAGCTGCGGAGCCAGTGCCTTGATGGTCAGTTCGAAACGGATCTGATCGTTGCCCTTGCCGGTGCAGCCGTGGCAGATGGCAACAGCGCCTTCCTGCAGTGCTACGTCGATCAGGACCTTGGCGATCAGCGGGCGGGCCATGGAGGTGCCCAGCATATATGTGGATTCATATACAGCGCCGGCCTTGAGCGTCGGGTAGATATAATCAGTAATGAATTCTTCTGTAACGGTCTTGAGATAGAATTTGGAAGCACCGGACTTCAGCGCGCGTTCTTCAAGACCCTCGGTCTCCTGACCCTGTCCGACATCTACACAGACCGCGATGACGTCGTAATCGTAGTTTTCTTTGAGCCAGGGAATGATGACCGTAGTATCAAGACCGCCGGAATATGCCAGTACAACTTTATCTTTTGCCATGATGAATCTCCTTGCGTTTTTGTATTCAGTGCTCATAATTATACAATCATGGAGCGTAAAACGCAAGAGGATTTGTGAAAAAACAAGGTTGCAATATTTCACAAAAATCTTTATAATAAGTACTATGTTTGATTAAAAACGCATAAAAGCTTGTGCGTGTAAATATGCATATATAATGTATAAACAAGAAAAATACTGTATATTTGGAGGTTCGTTATGGAATTACAGGCACTGCAAGGCCGTCACTTCCTTACTTTGAAGGACTTTTCTCAGGAAGAGATCCTCGGACTGCTGGATCTGGCTGCGGAATTGAAGGCGAAGAAGAAGAATTATGAACTGGCAGATCATTTCCGCGGATATAATATCGTGCTCATCTTTGAGAAGACCAGTACAAGGACACGCTGTGCATTTGAGATGGCCGCCTTCGACTTAGGGATCGGTGTGACATATCTGGACGCCGGCAGCTCTCAGATCGGCAAGAAAGAGAGCATCAAAGATACAGCCCGGGTACTGGGCCGCCTGTATGATGGTATCGAATACCGCGGCTACGGTCAGGAGATCGTAGAGACCCTTGCCGCGTATGCGGGGATCCCTGTGTGGAACGGACTGACCAACGAATATCACCCGACGCAGATCCTGGCCGACCTTTTGACGATCCGCGAGCATTTTGGAGATCTGAAAGGCCGGAAACTGGTCTACATGGGGGATGCCCGTTACAATATGGGCAACTCACTGATGATCGGCTGCGCTAAAGTCGGTATGCATTTTGTTGCATGTACGGATCCGAAATATTTCCCTGATCCTGCGCTTGTTTCCTATGCTGAAGAAGTGGCTGCCGAGAGCGGCGGCTCCATTACATTGACGTCGGATATTGAACAGGTAAAAGGTGCAGATGCCGTATATACCGACGTCTGGGTCTCTATGGGTGAGCCGGATGAGGTATGGGAAGAGAGGATCCGAACGCTGTCACCCTATAAGGTCACAGCGGAAGTGATGCAAAAAGCAGGGCCGCAGGCAATATTCATGCATTGCCTTCCATCCTTCCATGATCTGAATACCGAGATCGGCCGGCAGATCTACGAAAAGTATGGTCTGACTGACATGGAAGTCACGGATGAAGTCTTTGAAAGCCCGCAGTCCGTCGTATTCGATGAGGCAGAGAACCGCATGCATACGATCAAGGCCGTGATCGCGGCAACGATATAAAAAGCAGCGTCTGCACCATATCCCCGCGCTAAGTGCGCAAGTATGCGCAATACGCGCAGAGGACATGGTGCAGACGCTTGTTTATTGGACTAAAAGCATTGTATCTTGTTTCTGAATACTTTAAAGAAAGGAAAAATGGCTCGTTTACGTTCTGTTTTGAATGAATCGAACGTGGAACGTAACGAAAATGACGGTTTACGTCCTGTTGTTGACGGATTAAATATAGAACGTAATGAGAATGACTCCTTTACGTTGTGTCTTGAACGAGAGATACTATGAAACGTAGTGCGACTGACACTTTACGGTGTGCTTTGATCGAATGGAATAGAGAACGTAAAGTGCTTGGTTTATTTACGCTCTGTATAGAGCAAGGTCAAATCTAGAGCGTAATAGCTCCGGTTCATTACGCCCTGCACTCAGGCCAATCTATCATAGAACGTAAGTGACTCGATTCCCCTACGTTCTATATTTGAATGAAGAGATGAAAAACGTAATGGGTCAAGATCATTACGTCCTGAACTCAATCGAATGAATCACAGAACGTAAAGTGTAAAAGGAGAGTGTTACGTATCAGCGTTGAGATGGTATCATCAACACCTTTTGCTCAAAATACACAAAAAACCGTGTTTATCGTTTTGATAAACACGGTTTTTCAGCGACCCGGACGGGGCTCGAACCCGTGACCTTCGGCGTGACAGGCCGACGTACTAACCAGCTGTACCACCGGGCCAAATTGCACCATCACTTACTTCTGAATCCTACCGACTGAGGTGCAAGCCAATTTCTGATGCGCAGAAATTGCGAATTGATAGGAAAGTGACCCGTGGGAGAATCGAACTCCCGTTACCGCCGTGAAAGGGCGATGTCTTAACCGCTTGACCAACGGGCCGGAATGTTATGAAGCATAGGAAACCTCAGCGATTATCGGAGAGGCGAACGGAGAAGGTAGGATTCGAACCCACGGACCTTTTGAGTCAACGGTTTTCAAGACCGCCTCCTTAAACCACTCGGACACTTCTCCAATAACAAAATGTATTATACTGAAGAATGACGGTACTGTCAAGAAAAAAATACACCTTGCCCTTGTCAAACAAGTGAAACTACCGTATAATCTTTAATAAGTTAACGAAAAGTGGGGAGCACCTGAATGGGTGAAGAAAAGAAAAGGAAGCTGGCCGGCCGGATCGCATTGGACGAACTGGAAGCCGGAGATGAATCATTTCTGGAAAAAGCGCACGGCAGGATCACGAGCAAACTGCCGGAAGGAGTAAAAAACAAACGGGTCATGGAGGATATCGTTCAGATCGCATGGCCTTCTTTTGTTGAACTGATGCTCACGCAGCTGGTGTCCATGGTCGATATGATGATGGTCGGTGGGCTTGGCCCCTGGGCATTGTCCGCGGTCGGCCTGACCAACCAGCCTAAATTCCTGCTGATGACCATGTTCATTGCCATGAACGTCGGCGCCACCGCCTTGGTCGCCAGAGCGAAGGGAGCGGGGGATCAGGAAAAAGCCAACCGGATCGTACGGCAAGCCCTGCTGCTGAACTTTACCTTTGGTTTGAGTGCGTCCATTTTGGGCTATGTATTTGCAAGGCCAATGGTCGTGTTCATGGGCGGACAGGAGCAGCAGGTCATCGATGGGGCGACGGAGTATCTGAAGATCCAGATGATCGGCTTCACGTTCATGGCCTTGACTTCTTCCATCACTTCCGTACTGCGCGGTGTCGGTGATTCGCGCACCGCCATGATCTATAACCTGATCGCCAACCTTACGAACTGTTTCCTGAATTATGTTTTGATCTATGGACATTTCGGAGCGCCGGCTTTGGGTGTTGCCGGTGCTTCCTGGGCGACCATCATCGGTCAGGGCGTGGCTTTCGTCATTGCGTCTTACGTCATCCTGCGCGGCCGGGGGTATCTCCGATTGGAGCTGTCCAAGGGCTTTAAGCCTGATTTCGGCCTGATCCGGGAATTCATGGCCATAGGCGTCCCTTCCATGATCGAGCAGCTGATCATGCGTGTCGGTATGGTCATTTACGCAAAGACGGTCGCGAGCCTGGGTACCGTTGCTTATGCTACGCACAACGTCTGCATGAACATACAGGCATTCTCTTTCATGAATGGCCAGGCCCTCGCCGTTTCGGCTACTTCGCTGGTCGGACAGAGCCTTGGCAAGCGGCGTCCGGATATGGCCGGTGCCTATTCCAGCCGGACACAGAAATTGGGCATGGCGGTCTCCATGGGACTGGTCGTCCTGTTCATCTTCGGCGGCCGCTGGCTGATGGGACTCTACAGTGATGATGCGGAGGTCATCGAGAAGGGAACGACGATCCTCAGGATGGTAGCGCTCCTGCAGCCACTGCAGTCCTCGCAGTTCATCTTTGCCGGTGCGCTGCGCGGAGCGGGCGATACACGGTCTACAGCGATCATCACGTTCATCACGGTCCTGCTGGTGCGTCCGATCACGGCGATCCTATGCATCAATGTGTTCCATATGGGCCTGATCGGCGCTTGGGTCGCAATGGTATGTGATCAGCTTCTGCGTTCCGTACTGGTTGGGATACGGTATTATTCCGGAAAATGGACGCGGGCATACAAGGATCCGAATTTAAAAAAGGCATGAAATTCTGCTTGACAAGTTGCTTCAGATACGGTATGATATACCCTGTTGTGAGACATAGGGGTATAGTTCAGTTGGTAGAACGTCGGTCTCCAAAACCGGATGTCAAGGGTTCAAGTCCTTTTGCCCCTGTAGCCCGCTGAGAGTTTCTCAGCGGGTTTTTTATTCGCTATAATCAGAGGTGCATGGTATGGAAGCTTTACACGAGGCGCTGTCCCGGATCCCGGCCGCGGATGTCACAAAAGCGGTTCTGAGCGATCCTGTACATAAAGGACAGGACCGAAGGGTCAATGTACGCCGGATCCGCCTGAAAGGCCGGGAAGTCTTTCAATTTGAACGGTTGACGGAGAAACAGGCTTTCCATGAGAATATAGAGGAAGAGCAGTTACTGTCATATCTGGAAGAAGCTATGGATGCTTTCCATCAGATGACGGTCTGGACTGCCGACAGCATCTATTCTTTCAAGGTCACGAAAAAAGGTAAACTGCTGAGCAACCGGCAGAAAAACCAGGAAGCGCCGGAAACACCGAAAGCGCATGACCGCGCAAAAAATCATCTGCTGCCGGAAGGTACTGTCATTCCACCGCTGGTCGATCTGGGCGTCTTTACGAAAGATGGAAAGATCGTCAGGACCATGTATGATAAATACCGGCAGATCGACCGCTTTGTCCAGATGGCGGATGAGGCGTTGGAGGCCGCGCATCTTACCAATGGTCCGCTGCGCATCGTGGATTTTGGCTGCGGAAAATCATACCTTACCTTTATACTGTATTATTATCTTACGGAGATCCGTCATCTGTCCGTGGAAATGACAGGGTTGGATCTGAAAGAAGACGTGATCCGTCACTGTGCCGAAGTCGCGGCCAGGTACGGATATGATCATCTGCATTTTGAAGTCGGGGACATCGCGAGATTCAGTTCTGATGCGCCAATGGATATGGTCATCAGTCTGCACGCTTGTGATACGGCGACCGATTACGCGCTTTACAATGCGGTGCGGTGGAAGTCCCGCCTCATCCTTTCCGTGCCTTGCTGCCAGCACGAGGTCAACCATCAGCTCACGGCTGATGCGTTCGGTTCCGTCACGCAGTACGGTATCCTGAAGGAGCGTCTGTCTGCCCTGGTCACGGATGGACTGCGTGCCGATCTGCTGCGCGCGCAGGGATATCAGGTGCAGGTCCTGGAGTTCATCGATATCGAACACTCGCCCAAGAATATATTGATCCGGGCTCATTATACGGGTGTTCCCAATACAGAGGCCGCGGAACGGGTCCGCTCTCTGGTGCAGACACTCGATATCCATCCAACTTTGTATACCTTGATGGGAGAAACATCTTAAATGGATCCAAAGCAATTCGACAGCATCTGGTTCGAGGACGAATTCACCTATACAGGCACTGACCTGGGTGCGGTTTATACGAAAGACAAAACGACCTGGAAAATCTGGGCGCCGACGGCGTCTGGCGTCCATGTCAATCTTTTTGCCACAGGCAGTGATGAAGAGCAGAATGCTGCCTTCCTCGGTACGATGCATATGGCCAAAAAGGATAAAGGTGTATGGGAGGCCTCCAGACGAGGGGACTGTGCCGGCATCTATTACACTTATACGGTCGATCACGAGGGATACAGTGTGGAAACGCCGGATCTGTATTCCCGCGCGGTCGGTATCGACGGCCGCAGGACCTGCGTCATCGATCTGGACCAGACGGATCCGGAAGGATGGGAGAACGACAGCCGCGTCCACGTCGATGCGCCGACGGACGCCATCATCTGGGAAACGCATGTGCGGGATTTTTCCATCGCGGCGGATTCCGGTATGCAGAACAAGGGCAAATATCTTGCCTTTACAGAGAAGGATACATTCCTTGACGGGCATCCGGACGTGCCCACCGGTGTCGCTTATTTGAAAGACTTAGGTGTCACACATGTGCAGTTGATGCCGGTCTTCGACTATGCGACGGTGGAAGAGGCCAATCTCTGGGGCGAGCAGTACAACTGGGGCTACGATCCATTGCATTTCAATGTACCGGAAGGTTCCTATTCGACCGACCCGTGGCATGGAGAAGTGCGTGTCCGTGAAATGAAACAAATGATCCAGGCGCTGCACGAGGCGGGGATCGGTGTCATTATGGACGTGGTCTACAATCATACGTATTATGCGATCGAGTCGATCTTCCATAAAACAGTACCCTTCTACTATCACCGCATGAACGACCGCGGCGGTTTTTCCAACGGTTCCGGCTGCGGCAACGAGGTGGCTACTGAGCGGTCCATGTGCCGGCAGTTCATCCTGGATTCGATCCGTTACTGGGTCAAAGAATATCATGTGGATGGCTTCCGCTTCGATCTGATGGGTGCCATGGACATCACGACCATGAACCGCATCCGCGAGATGCTGGATGGCTTCCCGGATGGGCGGAGCATACTGATGTATGGTGAACCCTGGGCCGGCGGCGTCACCGCTATCCGCGCTGGAGAAATGGCGGCGGATAAATTCCATGCCAGGCTCCTGCACCCGCGCATCGGCATCTTCCACGATGAGACCCGCGATGGCATCAAGGGCAGTTCCTTCCACAGAGAAGAGCCCGGTTTTGTCAATGGTGCGCAGGATCAGGCCTGGAAGATCCGTAAGGCGATCAAGGCCTGGAGCGGCCCGCAGATGACGGTCAAGGTACCATCGCAGACGGTCACGTACGTATCTGCGCATGATAATTATACCTTATGGGACAAGCTGGTCAGCACCATCCATGCGGAGTGGATGAACTATGACGAACCGGTCGAGGAACGGATCGTTGCTAATAAACTGGCAGCGGCCATCGTACTGACATCGCAGGGCATCTGCTTCCTGCAGTCCGGTGAGGAGTTCGGCCGTACCAAGTATGGCGACGGCAACAGTTACAGGGCGGATTCTCATATCAATCAGCTGGACTGGAAGCGGCAGATCGCGTTCCAGGATCTGAAAAAGTTCTATAAGGATCTGATCCGGCTGCGGAAAGCTCATAAAGCATTGCATGATCCTACGGAAAGAAGCTCCAATCTGATCTATTTCTCCAAGGGGCACCGGCGGGCGATCGCATATACGATCCCCATGGTGGATGGGGATGAACGCAGTCTCCTTGCGATCCTGATCAATGCTTCTCATGACGAGAAAGAAGTCCTGCTGGAGACCTGGAGCACGTATAAGCTTCCGGAAAAATGGGATATCCTGTTTGATATGAACGGAGACACCACCGGAGAAGAGCGCTGTATCCGTTCCAATCAGATCACCATTCCGCCCAAGACCGTATGGATCCTGGGCACGCCCATTAAGCGCAGATAAAAAATACAGAGGTATTTGTCTTATGATCACACCTAAAATGCAGAAACTGGTCGCCGGCGGATCCGTGATCCGGGCGATGTTCGAAGAAGGCCGCCTGATGGCCGCAAAATATGGAGCGGAAAACGTATATGATTTTTCTCTGGGCAACCCCAATACACCGCCTCCGGCATCCGTCCGGGAAGCGATCATCGATATCCTGAACGACGAACCGGAGCTCATGGTCCATGGGTATATGAGCAATGTGGGCTATGAGGACGTCCGTGCCGGCCTCGCCAAGGACATCAACGATGCACAGGGCACGGATCTTACAGCCCGCAACATCGTTATGACCGTCGGTGCCGCAGGCGCTTTGAACGTTGTCATGAAGACCATCCTGGAGCCCGGCGATGAAGTCCTGCTGCAGGCACCGTTCTTCGGAGAATACCTGAACTACATTTCCAATTTCGATGGCAAAGCGGTCATCGTCCCGCCGGAATTCAAGACCTTCTCCATCAATTTCGAAGCGTTGGAGCAGGCCATAACTTCTAAGACGAAGGCCATGATCCTGAATACGCCGAACAATCCGACCGGAGCTATCTACTCCGAGGCTGACATCATCCGGCTGTGCGACCTGCTCAAAGCCAAGGAGAAGGAATATGGTCATGCGATCTACCTGATCTCCGATGAACCATATCGAGAGATCGTCTTCGGAGGCGAGACCGTCCCGTATCTGCCGAAATATTATGACAATGTTTTCGTCGGATATTCGTACAGTAAGACCCTGTCCCTGCCGGGTGAGCGTATCGGTTATATCGTCGCTCCGAACACCCTGGAGGACATCGAGGGGACCATCGCGGCACTGTCCGTTGCCAACCGTATCCTGGGCTTCGTCAATGCACCGTCCCTGATGCAGCGGGTGGTCGGCCGCCTGAACGGTCAGACAGCAGATATGAGCGTCTATCACGAGAACAAGCAGGTCCTGTATGATGCGCTGACATCCTATGGATATGAAATGGTCGAACCGAAGGGTGCCTTCTATATGTTCCCCAAGAGCTTCCTGCCGGATGATAAAGCATTCTGCGCGGCAGCCAAGGAGGAGCATATCCTGATCGTGCCCGGTTCCACCTTTGCCTGCCCGGGTTACTTCCGGCTGGCTTTCTGCGTATCCCGCGAAACGGTACGCAATTCTCTGCCGGGATTCAAACGTCTGGCGGAACAGTATAAATAACACACAAAAAGCGCCTTTCGATACAAAGGCGCGTTTTGCGTAAATATCGAGCGGGACGGCTATGGCGCCGACTGCTCCGACCCTATGAAACAGTAAAGAAAGGGGGGAACCGCATGGCACTGGAGATCCATCTGAAGGCCTTTGAAGGTCCGTTGGATCTGCTGCTGTACCTGATCGAGAAGAACAAGGTCGATATCTATGATATCCCGATCTTCGATATCACGCAGCAGTACGTGGAATATCTGCAGCAGATGGAAGAAATGAACATGGAGATCGCCAGCGAATTCATCGTCATGGCGGCCACCCTGATCAATATCAAAGCCCGCATGCTGCTGCCGGTCGAGAAGACCGAAGGCGAGGAGGAAGAGGACCCGAGAGAAGCACTGGTCCGCCGCCTGATCGAGTATCAGAAATACAAGAACGCAGCGAAAAAACTGAAGGAACGGCTGCCGGACCCGGATCGCCTCATCCTGACCCGCAAAGCGGAGACCATCCGCGGTGAACGGCCGATCCCGAAAGTCGATGTGCTGCTGAAAGATGTGGAGATCGAGCAGCTGTACGCTTTGTATCAGCGCGCGGTCCTGATCAAAGAAGAAAGCTATGACACGGTCCGCGGAGATTTCCGCTCGGTGGAACGTGAAGAATATACGGTGGAGGAAAAGATCGACGCGCTGTTCAACATGCTGACCCTGTTGAAACGTGTCAGTTTTGTGGACTTGCGCAAGGAAAGCCATTCCCGGCTGGAAACGATCACCATGTTCCAGGCAATGCTGGAACTGGGCCGTATGAACCTGGTCACCCTGTCGCAGGACGGGCTGTTCGGAGACATCATCATGAAACCACGACAAGAGGTCACGAAAAATGGAAGCACGTAATGAACTGGAATGCATCGTAGAGGCGATGCTGTTCGCGGCAGGAGAGCCGGTCGCGTTGGACAGCCTTTGCAAAGCTCTGGAGCTGGAGCCAGTGGAAGTCACCGCGGCGATCGAAGGATTGTGGCAGCGCTATGAGGAAGAGCAGCGAGGCATGCAGATCCTGACCTTGGAAAAGTCTTTTCAGATGACTACCCGGCCTGTGTATTATCCACAGGTGCAGAAGTTGTTCCGTTCCGGCCAGAAGATCACCTTGTCGGAGACCCAGTTGGAGACCCTGGCCATCATCGCCTATAAGCAGCCGGTGACCAAACAGGAGATCGAAGATATCCGCGGTGTGCGGTCCGATGCCGTCGTCAACCGACTGGTCGAATACAATTTGATCGCTGAAAAAGGCCGCCGTAAATCGCCGGGACGTCCGGTCCTGTTCGGTACGACAGACGAGTTCCTGCGCAATTTCGGTTACAGCGGAATAAAAGATCTGCCGCATCTGGATCCTGCCAACGCGGAGGAACTGGAGCAGATCCACCAGCAGGAGATCGCGCAGTTCGGGGAGCCTCAGCCTGCAGAACCTGTGAAGAAACCCAGACCGGATGCGGGGGATCCATTCCCATGATCCGGCTGCAGAAATACCTGGCGCATGCCGGCATCGGCTCACTTAGAACGTGTGAGCAGTATATCGCGCAGGGACTGGTGCAGGTCAACGGACAGACCGTGACCGTGATGGGCGTGCAGATCGATCCGGAGCGGGATACGGTGGCGTTCCGAGGCCGGCCGGTGCGCGGAGCCGAGGCAAAAATCACGATCCTGCTCAATAAACCGGAGGGGTACGTCACGACCAGCCGCGATCAGTTCGGCCGGCCATCCGTGCTGGATCTGATCGATCTGCCGGACGTCCGTCTGTATCCGGTAGGCCGCCTGGACTATCAGACGACGGGGCTCCTGCTGCTGACCAACGATGGAGATCTGACTCATCAGCTCACGCATCCTCGCCATCATGTGGCGAAGACCTACGAGGCCTTGCTGCAGGGCGAAGTGCGGGGCGAGGAGATCCGACAGCTGGAGAAGGGCGTCATCCTGGATGATGGCTATCGGACGAAGCCCGCGAAAGCCCGTCTGATCGGGCCTAAAGGACGCAACTCGCTGATCCTGCTGACGATCTTTGAGGGCAAGAACCATCAGGTGCGCCGCATGGCCAAAGCGATCCGGCATCCGGTGCTGCATCTGAAACGAGTGCAGATCGCGGATCTGTCGATCGGGACGCTGAAGGAAGGCAGTTGGCGCAAGCTCACGGAAAAGGAGGTCCAGGACCTGAAGAGGGCCTGTGGACAGAACAGATAACGATGAGTCATACAGAAGATGTATTGACGCGGATCCGGGAGCGGTATCCGCATATGAGCAAAGGCCAGAAACGGCTGGCGGATCACATCATCCAGCACTATGACAAGGTCGTATATGTGACGGCAGCAAAGCTGGGCAAAACGGTCGGCGTGTCGGAATCCACAGTCGTCCGGTTCGCGGACGAACTGGGCTATGATGGCTATCCGGCTTTGGCTGAAGCATTGGAGAAGCTGGCGAAGGATCATCTGACCTCCGTGCAGCGTATAGAGGTTTCCGATGAACACCTGGGACGGGATCATATCCTGACATCCGTACTGCAGGCGGATATAGACAATCTGAAAGCTACCCTGGAACATGTGGATGAAACAGCATTCCATGAGACGGTACAGCTGCTCAAGCAAGCCCGCCGCATCTATATCCTGGGTGTACGCAGCTGCGCTTCACTGGCAGGTTTCCTTGGCTTCTATCTGAATTTCATCTGTGAGGACGTGCGGCTGATCCAGACCAACAGTATCAGCGAGACTTTCGAGCAGATGATGAATGTGGCCGAGGGAGATGTTTTTATCGGCATCAGTTTTCCGCGGTATTCCCGCAGGACGGCCCGTGTCATGGAATTCGCCAAATCCCGCGGCTGTACCTGTATCGCCATCACGGATGCGGAACAGTCACCATTGGCCAACCTGGCCGATCAGTCCCTGCTGTGCCGCAGCAATATGATCTCTTTCGCAGATTCGCTGGTGGCGCCGCTCAGCCTGATCAATGCGCTGATCGTGGCCCTGAGCCGGGAAAAGCAGGAGGAGATCAAAGGAAAATTCACGGACCTGGAATCCATCTGGATGCAGTACGACGTGTATAACAGCATGGATTCAGGCAAAGGATTATGATGAAAGTGTATGACGTGATCGTGATCGGGGCTGGGCCGGCCGGTATGACTGCGGCGGCGGCTGCTGCAGAACAAGGCGCGCGGGTCCTGATCCTTGAACGTAATGAAAAGGCAGGCCGCAAGCTTGCCATCACCGGTAAGGGCAGGTGCAATCTGACCAACACAGCCGATGAAAGGACGACACAGGAGCAGATGGTCTCCAACCCGAAGTTCATCCTGTCGGCGCTGCACAGATATTCCCATACGGATGTCATGGAACGGATCGAAGCGCTGGGCGTGCCGTTGAAGATCGAACGAGGCGGACGGGTCTTCCCCCAGTCAGACAAAGCCTTCGATATCGTCGACGCACTGGTCAAGGACTGCCGGATCCATGGAGTGCGGATGCTGTTCGAGCAGACAGTGACCGCAGTCAGGCAGACGGACAAAGGGTTTCATGTGCAGACGGCAAAAGACCAGTTCGAAGGTCGCACGGTGCTCCTGGCGACAGGCGGCATCACCTATCCTTCGACAGGATCGACAGGATTCGGCTATGAGGCAGCCCGCACTATGGGTCATACGACGATACCTTCCTTCGGCGGTCTGGTGCCGTTGGTCACAAAGGAATCCTGGCCGGGCGCATTGATGGGCCTTTCCCTGCGCAACGTTGGTGTAAAAGTCACGCAGAAGGGCAAGACGCTGCATGATTCTGGAGATATGCTTTTCACCCATTTCGGTATCAGCGGTCCAGTGGTGCTCAGTGCCTCCAGCAGGCTGCGGCCGTTTTTGCGCAGACAAGGTGCGGAGACGTACAGCCAAGTGGAGCCGATGATCTTCCACATCGACCTGAAACCGGCGCTGGATGCGGAAACACTGGAGCGAAGGGTCACGCGGGATCTGGAGAAATACGCGAAAAAGCAGTTGATCCATGCAATGGAAGATCTGCTGCCCAGGAGCCTGATCCCTGTTGTGCTGAAACAGGCAGGATTGGAGGAGCAGACCCGGGCGGATCAATTGTCCAAAACGAAGATCCGATCGCTGGCAGCCACGTTGAAAGATCTTCCGCTGACCATACAGGACACAAGGCCGGTCACGGAGGCCATCATTACACAGGGCGGCATTACCGTGAAGGAGATCGATCCGAAGACCATGGAGTCGAAGATCGTGCCGGGCCTGTTTTTTGCCGGCGAGGTGATCGACGTGGATGCGCTGACCGGTGGTTTCAATCTGCAGATCGCGTTTTCGACGGGAAGAGCGGCGGCACTTGGTGTTCTCGCTTTTCTGCAGGCGGCGGATGCAGACCATGAACAAGAAAACAATATCCAGGAGGATCAATGATATGATGACGATAGCTATGGACGGACCGGCAGGTGCCGGCAAGAGCACAGCGGCCAAACTGGCGGCGCAGGAACTGGGCATCCATTATGTGGATACCGGAGCTATGTACCGGGCGATCGCTTATGGCATCCTGAAAGCGGCTCCGGCTGAAGAAGTGTTGGATGATCTTGTCCGCGGGATGGACGTCAGAGTCGAGTATATCGATAACGAGCAGCATGTCTACGTGGATGGCGAGGACGTGATGGGTGTGATCCGGACGCCGGAAGTTTCCGCGGCCGCCAGCCGTTACGCAGCCCTGCCTGTCGTGCGTGAGAAACTATTGGGCGTCCAGCGTACGATCGCTGAGGAATATGACGTGGTCATGGACGGACGCGACATCGGTACGGTGGTGCTGCCCCATGCGGAGACGAAGATCTTTATCACTGCGGATCCGGCAGAGCGGGCCAGAAGACGCGCGCTGGAGCTGGAGATGCGTACCGGCGAGAAACAGGACGTGGATGCCATCGAACGGGAGATCCGCGAGCGTGACTACCGGGACAGCCACCGGGAGATCGCGCCTCTGAAGCAGGCGGACGACGCTGTGCTGCTGGATACGACGCATATGTCGATCGAAGAAGTCGTCGCTGAAGTCTGCCGCCTGGCAAGGGAGCATCATGCCTGAGATCCGACTGGCAAAGACTGCAGGGTTCTGCTACGGGGTGCGCAACGCCGTGGAGATCGCGGAGAAAACGGCACGCGAAGCACAGAAGACGGTCTATACCTATGGTCCGTTGATCCATAACCAGTCGGTGGTCGAGCACCTGCAGGAGATGGGGATCTATTCCGTGGACAGTTTAGATGCATTGTCCGAAGGGGACACTGTCATCATCCGTGCCCATGGCGTCGGCCGGGCCGCATATGAGGAGATGGAAGCAAGAGGCCTGAACGTGGTCGACGGGACCTGTCCGCGCGTGCAGATGATCCACCGCATCGTGGAAGAGCAGGAACAGGCGCGACAGAGGATCCTGATCTTTGGAGATTCGGCCCATCCGGAGGTGCAGGGCATCGCGGGATGGTGTAAAACGCCCCCCTTGATCGTTTCCGAGGAAGCAGAACTGGACGATTTAGCGCTGGACCTGGAGGATCCTGCTGCTTTAGTGGCACAAACAACATTTAATCAATATAAATTTCTCAAAATGGTTGAGAAATTGAAAAATATGGGTTATAATAAGATTGGTGTGTTTTCGACGATCTGCCATGCGACAAAAAAGCATCAAGAAGAGGCAGTAGCTTTGGCGGAGCAGGCGTCAGTAATGGTCGTCATCGGCGGGAAACACAGCTCGAATACGCGCAAGCTCTACGAATTGTGCAAGGGCCTTTGTCCTGAAACCTATCTGGTGGAGGACGCAAAAGATCCTGCCATGCAGGAAGTGCTCGCAAGTATCCAGCTCCACGACGGCATCATAGGAGTCACAGCAGGTGCGTCGACGCCGGATTATATCATGCAGGAGGTATTAGGAACCATGAGCGAAAACAAGAATTTTGAAGAAATGCTCAATGAAACTTTCAGGGAGGTCCATTCCCGGGATATCGTCAAAGGTACAGTTGTACAGGTTAATGAGGCGGAGATCGTCTTTGACATAGGCTACAAGTGTGATGGAACGATGACAAAGGATGAGTTTGGTGGGACCGACGAGCCGCTGGAGCAGCAGGTCCATGTAGGTGATGTGATCGACGTAATGGTCGTCAAGGTAGGAGACAGCGAGGTTACCTTAAGCCGCCGACGTCTGCTTCAGAACAAAGCTAATGCCGCTCTGCAGGATTCTCTGGATAACAAGACCGTATTGAAGGGTGTCGTCACCGAGTCCTTCGATAATGGTATCGTCGTATTGTATGAAGGCGTCAAGGTCTTCATCCCCGCATCTCTGGTCGACGTACGCCGTGTTGCCGACCTGAGCACGCTGATCGGTCAGGAAGTTTCCTTCCGCATCATCCGTCTGCAGCCGCGCCGCCGCCGTGTACTGGGCGACCGCCGCAGCGTCATCGCCGAGGAGAACGCGGCGAAGCGTGAAGAAACTCTGAAAACGCTGGAGATCGGCGCCCGTGTCAAGGGTACCGTCAAGACGCTCACCAACTTCTGCGCCTTTGTCGATCTGGGCGGCATCGATGGTATGCTGCACATTTCCGAGATGGGCTGGAACGTGGTCCGTCATCCGAACCAGGTCCTTAAGGAAGGTCAGGAGATCGAGGTCCTCATCAAGGACATGAATCTCGAGAAGAACCGTATTTCCCTGAGCACCCGTTTCCCGGAGACCAATCCGTGGAATGGCGTTGAGGAAGAGTTTGCGGTCGGTACGGTCGTAGAAGGCAAAGTCGTCCGTTTTGCGGACTTCGGCGCGTTCGTCGAGCTGAAGAAGGGTGTGGATGCCCTCATCCATATCTCTCATATTTCCCGCAAGTTCGTCAAGGCCCCTGGCGACGTCCTGAAGATCGGCGACATCGTGCAGGCCAAGGTCATCGACCTCAATACCGAGCAGAAGCGCATCGCTCTGTCCCTGCGCGAGCTTGAGCCGGAAGAACCCGCTGAGTTCATCGAAGAAGTCATCGATGAGGCGGATCTGGACGGTGCCGAGATCGTTGAAGAAGTCATCGAAGAGGCCGCTCCGGCTGTGGAAGAAGTTGTTGAAGAAGCAGCCGCGGAAGCCGCTCCTGTCGAGGAATGATCCTGGATCTAAAATTTGTCTAAAAAAATCAAGAGCTCATGTCACAGTTTTGTGATATGAGCTCTTTTGTCGTAGGAAGTTTTAGATCAGTGATTTCTGGATGTCCAGATACCATTTTCAAATTTGATTCGGAAAATGTACAGTAGAGTTTGTTTGTTTTCAGGATCATGAGGATCAGAAATCTCCTGAAGACTCAATCGAGTTATAAACCCATCCTGGATCTCTGTATTCGAACTCCAAGATGTTGTACGAATCGTATCGCTCTCACTTTCATGCTTCTCTATATCATCATATGCAGATAAGAGGAAGTCCAGTTCTTCATATAATTGATCATAAATCAGATCAGCATCGTTTTTTACACCGCCATAATTCATTTTTGGATCACGTTTAGCAGGCGTTTGAGCGAAGCGTATGATTATGGTCGTCATCTCGCCTTCTTCGAATTGATATCCTAAATGACCAGCATAATCATCATAACGAATCAAAACAGGATCATCTCCATTGTAAGCGGTATACTCGATCGCTTCAGAATAATCAGTGTGGTTTCGATAATCAAAAACTGATTCCGGATGATCAGGAAGTGTCCCATCAGTCCATTCTGGACAATAA
>JAFVHC010000185.1 GCA_017474705.1 Bacillota bacterium | reverse complement strand
GTTTTTGATGGAGAGCACGAACGCGCTGTAGGTCGTGGTTTTGGCACGCTCCGCCATCTTCTCATAGATCGACAGGGGGATCTGGTCGTTCTTAAGCGCGTATTCATTGACACGGATACGGCGCTGGGTCCAGCTCTTCTGCCGGCTCAGTTCCTCTTGCGTCTGATCGACGAAAGCCTGGTCGTCATACTGATAACGAGCCAGCCATTCTTTTTCTTCTGTCAGTTCCTGGATCGCCACGCTCTTCCACTGGTCGACTGCACCAGGTGCTGTTTTATACTGGATGTACAGCTTCCAGCTTTCGATCTGGATGTCCATCAGGACGGTGGAGAGTGTATCCATGGAACCATTCTGCTCAGCATACACCTGCTGCAGCTGTGCCAGCTGTTCCTGAGAGTACGTCATGTAATCGTTTTCTTCGACCATGCGGATCTGCACGTCGCGGCGATTCTCCAGCTTCTGTATCAAAGTAGCACGTGATTCGTATGTCCCAAGATCCGTAAACCCGTAATCGGCAGGCTCCTGGCCGGCCGCCAGCAGGTTCAGGATAGCCTGGTTCGTATAATACTTGCTCAGAACATCGCTGCGCCAGTCCCATTGCGGGATCCCATGATCCAGCATGTACTGCAGACGATCGATCGTAGCCTGTGAGTTCAGGATGGCAGACTGCATCTCCAGATCGGTCTCCCACTGGAACGTTTCGATCTGGCCGAAATACGTCTTCTCCCGCTCTAACTGCTCTTCCACGATGTCCATGTCACTGCGGGTATCGGACGTCGCGTAGAAAACACTGGTAAAAACAAGGCACGCGAAGACGATCAGAATAAATGAAAATAGGAAGAAATGACGACGGTGCAGTTTTAAGAATTCATTGCGGATCAGATCACCCATGGTCTTCCTCCTCCTGCATCAATTCCATAAAGTACTCTTCCAAAGGCTCGCGGTTGACAGCGATCTCATAGACGTCGACGTCATTGAAGATCAGCGTACGATTCATCTGCGGGACCTGCAGATTCTCTCCGGTCACGATCAGTTCATCGTCATCGACACGGACCGTTGCATCATCAAACAAAGCCTCCAGAACTTCAAAAGCATGTTCGGGCTGTCCCACGCGGATCCGCACACGGACACGATTGGGATCCAGCAGCTCATGAGAACTCAAGTCGGAGATGAAACGACCGTCCTTCATGATGATGATCCTGGTGCAAAAGGCGTCCATCTCTGACAGGATGTGGCTGGAGACCACAACACAGGCACCTCTGGCCGCTTCTTCTTTCAGCAGTTCTTTCAATGCTTTGATCCCTACAGGATCCAGATCATCTGTCGGCTCGTCCAACAGCAGCAGCGCGGGACGCGTGACCAGTGCCTGAGCCACGGACAGCATATATCGCTGCCGGCTGGAATAGGTCGAGACTTTGTCACGGATGCAGCTTTTCAATCCTGTCCGGTCCACGACTTCACGGATCGTGTCGATCGTAATGTCTTTATAGGGCCGTGCGGTCATCTTAAGATGATCCAGCCCGGTCATATACCGATAATTGGAAGGATTCTCCAGCACAGCGCTGACACGTCCTTTAGAGTGGATGCCGCGCTTCTCGATATCCTCTCCGCAGATGCGGATCGTACCTTCCGGCGTGCGCATATGCCGCAGGATCATCCGGATGAGCATGGTCTTACCGGCGCTGTTCGGCCCGACAAGGCCAACGATCTCCCCTGCGTACAGCGTGCAGGAGCAATGATCGACCTGCCGGCGTCCTCCGTGCGCGCGGAAGACGTTATCCAGTTCGAGGATGACTTCATTTTCTTTACTCATGAGTTATTCCTTTTCTTCGCATAAGGATCAAAACACCAAGGACCATGACGGCCGGGAACAGGA
The DNA here is from genome assembly GCA_017474705.1 of Bacillota bacterium. Taxonomy (GTDB): domain Bacteria; phylum Bacillota; class Clostridia; order Lachnospirales; family Bianqueaceae; genus RUG159. The sequence continues at coordinate 3,831 of JAFVHC010000185.1, read as the reverse complement.
TCGCGCATAGGATCCCCATATCGAGCCGATCATGGAACAGGCCGGAAATGATACCAATATATCCCGGGGCAAGTGCACAGCCAATGTCGCCGGCCAGCGCCAGGAAAGCAAACATTGCTGTTCCGCCCATGGGTATGGCGGCGGATGAGAGGCTGAGCGTGCCCGGCCACATGATACCGACCGCAAAGCCTGTGCACGCGCAGCCCATCAAGGCTAAGACGGGGACCCGCGCAAAGACCGCGATCAAATATGTGACGATGCAAAGCAGGCAGCTGCCCAACAGATAGATCTTCAGAGAAATATATTTGGAAAGCTTCGCATAGATGACACGGGACGAGCCCATCAGGATGGCGAACAGGCAGGGTCCCAAAAGATCTCCGACGGATTTCGTGACTTTAAGACCGGACTCCGCAAACGCCGATGACCACTGGCTCATCCCCATCTCGGAAGCACCGGCCGCCAGCATCAGGAAGAAGAACAGCCAGAACAGCTTGTTTTTGAACAAGGTGCCGATGGAATGCCCCTGCCCTTCCTCTGTAAGACGGCCGATGGGCACGATGCTGAAATACAGCACGTTGCACAAGGGGACCAGCGCCCACAGGCAGGAAAGGATCTTCCAGCTACCGATACCGAACAGCGCGAAGAAAGCGGTCGAGATCAGGACCATGAGCACATGTCCCCAGCAGTAAAATGAATGCAGCAGACTCATATTGCCACTTTTCTGATCGGTGGGACAAGCTTCCACGATCGGGCTGATCAATACTTCGATGATGCCGCCGCCCGTGGCATATAAGAGTATTGCCAGGACAAGTCCAATGTATGGATCCGCGAAAACACCCGGCAGCACAGGCAGCATCAAAAGCCCCACACCCATGAGCAGATGGGAGATGATGACCAGAGGCCGATACCCCACTCTGTCACCGATATTGGCGATCAACAGATCCATGCACAGCTGGACAACAAAGTTGATCGTGGCCAGAAGGCCCAGCTTCTGCAGCGATATCCCGTACTGCGTATAGAACATGACGGACAGCAGTGATATGAAATTATTGACCACCGCATGTGACATGTAGGATATATAACAAGCACGGAGCGTATGCTTATAATGCGTTAGTTTTTTCATAAAAACATAATACTCCAATATAAATGATCATATCCATTATACCGCAGGTTTACTCTATTGACAATCCCGCAAATTATGTTAAAATAAGAATGTTCTGTGTATAACTAAATACGTTTCAAAAGCAGTGAAAAGAACAAGTACTGTACAGCGGTTCATACAGAAAGGCGCCGGTCGATGAGAGGCCCATGATAAAACTGTACCAGGAATACATCTTAGAGCTTCGCACCGAACGCGCGGTTTTTCGCGCCAGTAGGCTGCGACGGATCCTCCCCTTTCAAGGGGCTCACCCGTTATCGTGATAGAATATGATCATTGTATTCGAAGAGGCAGGCAGCGCGAGCTGTCTGTAAACACAAGGTGGTACCACGAGGCATTATGCTCCCGTCCTTATGAGGATCGGGAGCTTTTATATTTTGAAACGACAGCCGCACAGAAAAAACATTCCCTAAGGAGGTCATGCGCCTTCTGATTCTTGTACAAAGATGATTCTCGTGGCGCATGACAAATCGCCTGCGGCGATTTCGCAGGCTAATGCAAGGAGGATTATTTATGGGTATCTATGAGGAACTGCAGGCAAGAGGTCTGATCGCACAGGTCACCGATGAGCCGCGCATCCGCGATCTGGTCAACAACGGTAAAGCGGTCTTTTACATCGGTTTCGACCCGACGGCCGACAGTCTGCACGTCGGTCACTTCATGGCGCTCTGCTTGATGAAGCGTTTGCAGGAAGCCGGCAATAAGCCGATCGCTCTGCTCGGCGGTGGCACCGGTATGATCGGCGACCCTTCCGGCAAGACCGACATGCGCCAGATGCTGACCAAAGAACAGATCCAGCACAACATCGACTGCTTCAAGGAGCAGATGAGCCGTTTCATCGATTTCTCCGACGGCAAGGCCCTGATGGTCAACAACGCCGACTGGCTGCTCGATCTGAACTATGTCGAGCTGCTGCGTGAAGTCGGACCGCATTTCACCGTCAACCGTATGCTGGCGGCTGAGTGCTACAAACAACGTTGGGAGAAAGGTCTGACCTTCATCGAGTTCAACTACATGATCATGCAGGCCTATGATTTCTACAAGCTTTACACGGAATATGGCTGCAACCTGGAGTTAGGCGGCGACGACCAGTGGAGCAACATGCTGGCCGGTACCGAATTGATCCGCCGTAAGATCGGTGGAGATGCCGACGCCATGACCCAGGTCCTGCTGCTCAACTCCGAGGGCAAGAAGATGGGCAAGACCGTCGGCGGTGCCGTCTGGCTGGATCCCAAGAAGACGTCTCCGTACGATTTCTACCAGTACTGGCGCAATGTGGCAGATGCCGACGTGCTCAAGTGTCTGCGCATGCTCACCTTCCTTCCGCTGGAACAGATCGATGAGATGGATCAGTGGGAAGGTTCTCAGCTCAATACTGCCAAAGAGATCCTGGCCTTCGAACTGACCAAGCTGGTCCATGGCGAAGAAGAAGCCAGGAAGGCTCAGGACAGTGCCCGTGCGCTTTTCGGCGGCGGTCCCTCCGCTGATACACCGACCACCACTCTGACCGATGAAGATCTGAACGACGGTGCGATCGATGTCATCACTCTCTTCCAGAAAGCCGGCCTGATCGAGTCCCGTTCCGATGGACGCCGCGCGATCCAGCAAGGCGGTCTTTCCGCTGACGATGCCAAGATCGCCAGCTTCGATCAGACTTTCACCAAGGATCAGCTGGCTCAGGGCATCATGCTCAGAAGAGGGAAAAAGAAGTATATGAATGTCCTTTTAGGGTAATATATATAGAGTCCCCTAAGATCCGTTGTGCGCTTACTTCGCGCAAAGTCCCCAATATCCTTTGTGCGCTTACTTCGCACTACGTGCTCAAAATGCGCACGCAGGATATTGGGGGCTCTATGTTATATGATCCTAAGGCAACTTCATGCTTTCCTTTTACTGATGATCGATCATTTTATGTTTTTTAGGAAGGATTCCATTTTATGAAAAGGTTGTTCTGTGTTTTGTTGATTTGTTTGTTGGTGGTATGTGTTGTGGGATGCGGTAAAAAGGATGATGCCAAGGGCATCGATTATCTGGTTCTGGTCAATAAAGAGAACAAACTCCCGGATACATGGGAGAGCGAGATCACGATCGTCAAGTATGTGGACTCCCAGGGCTGGGACGTAGAAACCGAGAAAGAAGCTTTTGAAGCCTACCAGAAATTGCATGATGCGTTGGAAAAAGAGGATGTCCATGTAGATCTGGATTCCGCGTACCGCAGTGTTGCCGAACAAGAACGGATCGTGAAGGATTTTACCGAGAAATATGGTGCAGATTACGTCAAACAATATGTGGCCGTGCCCGGTTTTTCGGAGCATCATACCGGTCTGGCCCTGGATCTCTATCTGAATATCGATGGTGAAGACGTCTATGAGAACGAGGACATGGTACAGTACCCTGAAGTCTGGGCCAAGATCCATGAAAAACTGCCCGAATATGGCTTCATCCTCCGCTATCTTGAAGGAAAGGAAGCCGTTACCGGATATAACTACGAACCTTGGCATATCCGCTATGTCGGTGATCCTGCCATCGCAAAAGAGATCATGGAAAAAGGCATCACGCTGGAAGAGTATCTTAACAAACTGCCTACGACCGATGTCGCTCCATAAATTGCAGCTAAGCATGTTTTGATATAAATAAACCCCGTGTTGAGGCATCCATTACTTTTAGTAAAG
>JAFVHC010000184.1 GCA_017474705.1 Bacillota bacterium | reverse complement strand
GCTATCTGTCCCGCCTTGAGAAGAAAGGCTTCATCCGCAGGGATCCTACAAAGCCACGTGCCATCGAGATCCTGGACCGCGCTATCCAGCAGGCTGCCTATAACGGTGATATTCCCGAAAATCTGGCCACCATGCCCGGCAGCGCCGCTATCGAAACTGTGGACGTTCCGATCATCGGTAAAGTTACCGCCGGCGAGCCCATCCTGGCTGTCGAAAACATCGAGGACTACTTCCCCATTCCAGTTTCATATACGCACAACAGCGACGTATTCATGCTGCATGTGCAAGGTGAGAGCATGATCAATGCAGGCATTCTGGATGGTGATCTGATCCTGGTCCGTGCTCAGCACAGTGCCAGTAATTCGGATATCGTCGTTGCCCTGCTCGGGGACAGCGTCACCGTCAAACGTTTCTTTAAAGAAAAGGATTTTATTCGTCTTCAGCCTGAGAACGACCATATGGACCCGATCCTGGTCCGCAACTGTGAGATCCTGGGTAAAGTCATCGGTCTCTTCCGAACTATTCGTTAGTATACGCCCCTTAAAGTCCAAAAAAACTCCCGGCAAGCATGTTTGCCGGGAGTTATTTTCATTTTTTGTATTTTAATCTTCGATGCGCAGCTGCTGCGCCTGCTCTTTTTCATGTTTCTCGAGCAGTGCCTGGATCTTTGCAACAGGATCCAGCATGGAGCTGACAGAAATGTCATGGTTCAAAGAAGCAATGTAATATGCGACATATTTAGAGCAATCCACCTCATAATACCAGGGCGCCTCGAGGAGTTCGGGACGGCGGTATGTCAGGTTCGTGGAAAGTACGCCGGTCAGATATCCCTGCTCATATGCTTTCTGGAATTTATCGATGCCCTCAGTAAAGAGACCGAACGTACAGGCGGCGAAAATACGCTTTGCGCCGCGGCTGTGCATATCCTTTGCCAGATCGAGCATGGATTCTCCGGACGCGATCATATCGTCATATACGAAGACGTCCTTGCCATCCACATTGCTGCCCAGGAATTCATGCGCCACGATGGGGTTGCGTCCATTGACGATGCGGGAATAGTCACGGCGTTTGTAGTACATACCCAGATCCAGCCCCAGCAGTGACGCATAGAAAACGTTTCTGGCCATAGCGCCTTCATCCGGACTGACCACCATCAGATGATCTTTATCAAAAACGATATCCGGAACATTGCGCACCAATGCTTTGAGCGTCTGGTAATGCGGCATGATATTATCGAATGTTGAATTGGGGATCGCGTTCTGTACGCGCGGATCATGCGCATCGAAAGTCGTGATCGAAGAAACGCCAAGTGCGTTCCATTCCTGCAGCGCCATAGCACAGTCCAGAGACTCTCGGTAACTGCGGCGATGCTGACGTGCGCCATAAAGCAGCGGCATGATGACGGTAAGGCGGTGCTGCTTGCCCATGCATGCGCTGATGGCACGTTTCAGATCTGCATAATGATCATCCGGAGACATGGGCACGGTCTGACCGAACATTTTATACTGCAGATTATAGTTGCCCACATCGGTCAGTAAAAAGAGGTCCAGACCACGGACGGACTGCTGTACGATGCCTTTTCCATCACCGCTCTGGAAACGCGGGCAGCTCACCTCCACAAGGAAGGATTCCTGTTCTTCTCCATACAGATCCTTATACAGGCGGCGCAGATGAAAATCGACCTTTTCGGCCAGTTCGGTGGCACTGGGCATGGCCATGAGTGCCAGTTTGGCAACGGGTTTCGCT
>JAFVHC010000183.1 GCA_017474705.1 Bacillota bacterium | reverse complement strand
ACTCCCTGCTTGCAGGAGAGTTGCTTTTTACTTGGAACTGCTTTATTGTTGGATCATTTCAATACAAATACTGCTGCTTTTTTCCCGTTTACGAGGGTATCGATGCGCTGTACGATCTGCCATTCGGATGCCGCTGCGATCTCTTCCACCTCCTGCTTTCGTGCAGTCAACAGGACCAACCGCCCTTCCGGCCGTATCACTCTTCGGGCTTCTTTCAGGAAAGCAGTATACAGCTCATCCAGATCCGGATCTTCACGATAGATGCCCCAGGGTGGATCCGTGATGATAGCATCCAGCGTATCATCCTCCAGATATGTCAAATGCGTAGCATCTGCCGCATGTACATGTACGTTCGTCGGAAGGCTTCCGGTCATGTCGGAGACCTTTTCCGGATCCAGATCAGAAGCATACACGGTCTGCACCAGTCGGCTCAACTGCCTGGGGATCGCACCGGATCCCGCGAAAGGATCACCGACCGCTGCCTGTTCTGCCAATGGGATGGTGCGACATAGCAGAAAAGCGAATTCCGGCCGCAGTTCTCCCTGCTTCAGGTCCTTTTCCGTGACACGCCGCCGCCACAAACGCTGGGCATAATATCCGCCACCTTCCTGTCTGCGGATATACCAGACCTCTGAGCGCGGAGTCAGCCGGTCCACCGTAAGCTGTGTCTTGCTGCTGATCTGCTGTTCTGCTTTCTTCATGACCTCCGCGTCGACTGACGCAAAGCGGCCCGCTTCCGAAAAACGTACGCGAAAAGTGCCTTTGCGGATCAGCGGCAGGACTGCGCCGTTCGAAGCTTCTTTTACCATCGAAGCGAAACTGCCCGGCTGCTGCCAGGCTTTCATAACAAAAAAGATATTGTTCAAAAACGTGAGCCGCCGTAATGCCTCCATGCCACCGCCATGACGGAAATGCACCAATGTTTCGTATATATGCAGGATCCTGCAGTCCGACAGCGCCTTCTCCATTTCCTCCTGCACGACATCGGCGAAGCCCGCGGGAAACGTTGCGATGAATTCAGCCATGACTGTTATTCTTCCTCCTGATACTTATGCCAGGGCTCATCGCCCTCGGTCCATGTGCGGATGATCTCATGCTCGACCTTTTCAAGTGCCTCGTTCCGCGTGTCCTCGATGATCTTTCCATGGCCGCTCAGCGCGGCAAACGGTGAAAACTGTGCCGCCCGCTCTTCCAGCGGCATCGGTGCATGCCTGACCGAACGATGGCGCGGTACATCCAGGATGTCCGCGTATGGGCTGTCAAGCCCTGTGGCCGCCGATCTGTTCATTTCGTTCACGAGCTGTCGCTCCTTCCTGATAATTCATGCCCCGCAGCACGGCGTTGCGTCCATATCGGTCTTTGATGGACAAAAGCGCTTCCTGCAGTTTCTTTTCTTTTGCCTCTTCTTCAGGAGAATCCTTTTTTTCTTCCGAGGAAAGATCCGAGAACAGATCCAGCTGCTCCGCTGCGAACCGCTGCGTCGCTTCTTTCTCTGTCATGATATTGCCGGCGCCGATCGACATACGCCGCACCAGCAGGATGGGATCCACGAGGCGGCCGAACAAGTCGGAGACCGCCTGCATGATCTTCCGCGACGAGGCGGTGGGTCTGTCGAACCGAACGGACCCATGGACGCTTTTCGGTGCTTTTCTTCCATAATAATCGTTTTTGATCGGACCTTTGTAAGCTTTGCGGATCTCCGGATCGGTCAGATTGCTGTTATCGAAACCTATATAGATCCCTATGCTTTCGCAGACCACCTGTTTCTCGACCATATCCAGTGCGAGCATGTCCGCCATTTCCTTGAGAACGATGAGCGCCTTTTCCGCGGGATACGGTTCTTTGAGCACTTGTCCTGATTCCAGGCTGTGTACGGCAGGTTTGTAGGCTTTGATCGCCTCCATGGTACAGGGTTCCCAGCCCCACGCATGGTCGATCAGCAGTTCTGCGTTGATGCCAAACGTTTTATACAGCAGTTCTTCATTATAATGGTCGGAATCCTTGCCCAGGGAGCAGCGCGCGATATCCCCCATGGTATAGAGCCCGAGGCCTTCCAGCCTGCGGGCATATCCGCCGCCGACCCGCCAAAAATCCGTGATCGGCTGATGGGTCCAGAGCTGTCTGCGGTACAGTGCCTCATCAAGGAACGCGACACGGACGCCGTCCTCATCCGGCTCCACATGCTTGGCCATGATGTCCATGGCCACTTTGCAGAGATACAGGTTCGTACCGATGCCGCCTGTTGCCGTGATACCCGTGGCCGTATACACTTCCCGGATCAGTTTTTTTGTGAGCATCATGGGCGTGGTGTGATATGTCTTCAGATATGGTGTCAGATCGATGAACACCTCATCGACGGAATAAACGTGGATGTCCTCCGGTGCGACGTACTGCAGGTAGATATTATAGATGCGCGCGCTGTATTCCAGATACAACGCCATGCGCGGCACGGCTGTGATGTAGGTGACTTCTTCCTGCCCGGCCTTCTGCCGCTCCCGGTTGATCTCCCGGACCCGCTGGACGACCTCGAACAGTCTGGCTCTTCCGCTGATGCCCAGCGCTTTCAGCGTCGGTGAAACAGCCAGACAGATGGTTTTTTCCGTCCGGCTCTCATCAGCGACTACCAGGTTGGTCGACATGGGATCCAGGCCTCGTTCCACGCATTCGACCGAGGCGTAGAAGGACTTGAGATCGATCGCAGCATAATACCGCATGTGCAGTTCTCCTTAAACATCATTCTGCTTCTATTATACCTGAATTTTGGTTCCGGGTCAATGATAAAATGCGAACATCTGTTCCTGTTTTTGCCTTGCATTTTTCTCATGATCGGAGTATAATCAAACTATTACGTATACGGAGGTACATGACCATGCTGCAGGTCTCACACGTCACCAAACAATACGGCAAAGTCCTTGCCTGCAATGATATCAGCTTTGAACTGCCGCCAGGCACCGTTACGGTGCTGCTGGGGCCGAACGGCGCCGGCAAGAGCACGCTCATCAAGTCCATCATCGGCTTTCTGCGCTATCAGGGTGAGATCACTGTCGACGGGTATCCGAATAAATCTTCAGAAGCCCGCCGTCTGGTGGGCTACATTCCAGAGATCCCGGCTCTATACCCCAATCTGACGGTCTCCGAGCATCTGGAATTCCTGGCCCGCGCTTACCGTCTCACAAATTATAAAGAGCGGGCGGAGGCGCTGCTGGAACGGTTCGAGCTTGCCGACAAGAAAAAGAAGTTCGGTGATGAGCTGTCCAAAGGTATGCAGCAGAAGCTTAACATCTGCCTGGGTCTTCTGCCCCAGCCGCAGATCCTTCTCATGGACGAGCCCATGATCGGTCTGGATCCGCATGCCATCAAACAGGTCAAGGATCTGTTTGAAGAATGCGCGCGGAAGGCCGTACACTGCTGGTCAGCACCCATATCATCGACAGCATCGATATGCTGTGGGACCGCACGCTCATCCTGCAGAATGGCATCCTGAAGGCCAACATCACCCGTGAAGAGCTGGACGGTTCCGGTCAGACCCTGGAAGAGCTGTTCTTCTCCGTTACCGAAGGTCTGGAGCCGGAAGCCGCAGCGGAGGAAGCGGAATGAGACTGTTCACGTATTATATCCTGCACACCTTCATCAATATGGTGCGCAAGCTGTTCAAGACCTGGGTCATCGCCTTCATCCTCATCTGTGCTCTGGGCGGCGGCCTGATCGGGTATTTCATCGGCTCCATGGCATCTTCCGATGAATCTGTCACAGTGGAAGATGCTGCCGAAGAAGAGGCCGAGGGATCCGCCGTAAAGGAAGACGAAGCCCCGGCGGATGCTTCCGAAACGGAGGCGCCGGCACAATCACCGGCCGGGCTGGAACCCCGGGCGATGCTCGAACTTGCCGTCGGCGCCATCATCCTGGTCACTTTAGTCATCGAGATCCTGGGTGCCGATAAAAGCGGCAGCAAGATCTTTCTTCCGGCCGACGTCCCCGTTCTGTTCGCGTCACCGCTCCGCCCGCAGACAGTCCTCTTGTTCCGTTTGGTCACCAAACTGGGCACTGCGGTACTCGCCAGCATCTATATCCTTTTCGAGGTGCCTGTGCTCACGTCCGAGTTCGGCATTCCTCTCGGTATCGTGTTCTTGTTCCTGGGTGTCTGGATACTGACTTTGGTCACGACCAAGCTGCTGCAGACCTTCCTGTACGCCTACTGCACAACACATTCCAGGCTGAAACCATACATTTCCCGTGTCATGTACGGTATCCTGCTGGCGCTGACCGTTCTGTATATCGTCTATCAGCGGCGCACCGGTCTTGCCTACCTTCCCGCCGCCGGAGGTCTGTTCAACGCCCGTTGGACGCGCTTTCTGCCCATCTGGGGATGGCTCAAGGGCATCGGCTGTTTCGCCATGGAGGGCAGTTACTGGCTCTCCCTGCTCTGCCTGTGCCTGTCATGCGCCACCATCGCCACGTTGGGCATCCTGATCCGCCGTACTAAGGTGGATTTCTACGAGGAAGCTCTTTCCCACACGCAGGAAACGGCCGATCGTCTGCAGGCCATAGAGGACAGTCAGAGTTCCGGCCGCATGCTGCTCAAACGGAAGAAAGACCGCAGTGAAAAGCTGCGTCGTGATCGTCTGACCGGTCAGGGCGCCGCCATGTTTTTCTGGCGGACCCTGTACAACCGCTTCCGTTTCGCACATCTCGGTTTCTTCACCAAAACTTCCGAGACATATCTGGTCGCCGGCATCGGCACGGCACTGCTCTGCCGCTACGCGATCCATCAGACCGGCTTCACACTGGTCGGGCTGTCCATCGCCGGCATGGCTTTCTTCCGTGCTTTGGGCAATCCTTTGTCGGAAGATACCAACATGCCCTGGTTCCGCCTCGTGCCAGAAGCTTCCTGGAAGAAACTGCTTTACTCACTTCTGGGCGGTACGGTCAACTGTCTGCTCGACGTACTGATCGGGCTCATTCCCGCCGCCATCATCCTGAAAGCGGATCCTTCGGCCATCCTTGGCTGGATCCTTTTCGCGATCACCGTGGATCTGTACGCGACCACCGTCGGTACATTCATCGATCTGTCGGTCCCCTTTGCCTCCGGCAAGTTGGTCAAGCAGCTGGTGCAGGTCATTTTCATTTACTTTGGCCTGATCCCGGATGCTGCCATCCTGTTCATCTATTATCAGCAAGGGCATTTCCTGACCGGCGCTGTCATCGCCGCACTCGTCAACGTACTGCTTGGCAATATCTTCCTTGCGCTTTCAGCCCGGTATCTCGAACCAAAGGACAAACCTCGTTTCATCCTGCCCGCGCTTACGGCGGAGGACCATAAAGCGGCGCGCCGCACGTTCTCTCACATAGGCTTCAGTTTTGCCGCGATCTTCCTGATCACCTTTGTGCTGCAGATCCTCTGCTACACCATCGTGCAGATCGCAAAACCCGCCTGGGCAGGTGCCGAATGGGTGACCTGGATCCTGTCCTTCGTCCCCATGTACCTCGTAGCCGTCCCTGTCGGTCTGCTGATGCTCAGGAAGATACCGACGCATCGTTCCACAGATGTGGAACACTGGTCCTTCGGCCGTCTGGCCGCCCTCTTCCCCATCTGCCTGTTCCTCATGTACTGTGGCAGCTTCATCGGCGTCTTTTTCAACTGGCTGGCAGAGCTTATGATCCCCAAAGCCCATGCGGCCAATCCGGTCGCCGATATGATCGACCAGTCCAACGTCCTGTTCTGGCGTGTGCTCATCATCGTCATCCTGGCGCCGATCCTGGAAGAATTCCTCTTCCGCCGTCAGATCATCGACCGCGTACGCATCTATGGGGAGAAACGGGCGGTCCTGCTTTCCGCGGTCATGTTCGGGCTGTTCCACGGAAATCTTTCTCAGATGTTCTATGCTTTCCTTCTGGGTCTGGTCTTCGGTTATGTATATCTGCGCACCGGAAAACTCAGGTTTTCCATCATCCTGCACATGCTCATCAATTTCATGGGCAGCGTACTGGCACCGGAACTTCTGAATTCTCTGGATCTGGAAGCAGAAGCCATTCCTCCTGCGGTCGGTGCCTATCTGCTCCTGCTCGGCACACTGTTTTACATCGGACTCCTTCTTTCCATCACCCGCAGCAACCGTGTTTCCTTCCGGCAGGCAGCCTTGGAACTTTCCCGACGCAAGGGCTTCACGCTTGCCTGGTGCAGCATCGGGATCCTGGTATTCATCCTCTGCTGTCTGTTCCAGATATTTTTCAATCTATTGGCCTGAAGCTGCATGATTTTGTGGTCAAATCCAAACTACTGTGATATAATTCTTTAAAAACCTGACAGGTGGTACTTAAACATTATGGCAACGAAAGAAGCAAAAAACAAGCGCCGCTGGGGCGATCGCAGAGACGCCCGCCGCGTGAAAGCACCCGGTCTGCAGACCATCATGAGCTATCTCATGCCGAATCGGACCGACTGTGAAGTGTATCTGAACGAAACGATCGATGCGACCAAAGTCGTGCAGTATCTGGAAACAAAAAACGCTGAACATCCGGATTATAAAACGACGATCTTCCACTGCATCGTGGTCGCTATGACCCGCATGGTCATGGAGCGGCCGAAGATGAACCGCTTCATCCAGGGCTGGCGCATGTATGAGCGCAATGACATTTCCGTCAGTTTCGTCGTCAAACGCCGCTTCGCGGAGAACGCCGATGAATCTTTGATGTTCTTTGTCCCCAAAGATACCGACACGCTGGATACCGTCAGCAAAAAGATCGTGGGCGACGTCCATGAGACACGCAAAAGCGAGACTTCGACCGGCGGCATCGACGCGATCCTGGATTTCCTGGCCAAGTTCCCACGTCTGCTTCTTTTCCTGATCGTCCGCATCATCCGGTACCTGGATTTCTGGGGCATCAATCCCAAGTTCCTTACCGATGGCGACCCGAATTATTCTACCATCTTTTTGAGCAATCTTGGGAGCATCAAGTGCCCTGCCGTCTATCATCATTTGAACAACTACGGTACCAACAGCATGATGATCACAGTCGGCACACTGCATAAGGAACCCGTTCTGATGCCCGACGGCACCGCAGAGATCCGCGACGTGATCGAACTCGGCGCCACGTTGGATGAACGTATCGCGGATGGATTCTACTTCGCCCGCAGTCTGAAGCTTATCAAGCATATTTTCGACAATCCCGAACTGCTGGATCAGCCGCTTGGTGAACCCAGCGAATTCCAATACGAGTAAAAAGCTATGACCTTCAGTTCATTGACTTTTTTATTCCTGTTTTTTCCGATCACATTCCTGCTTTATGCAGTGATCCACAATCAAACGGCCAGGAACATCATCCTGGCCGTCGCCAGTCTGGTCTTTTATGCTTTCGGCGAACCGGTCGCCGTCATGATCATGCTGATCTCCATCGTGCTGAACTACCTGTTCGGCCGGGTCGCCGCAGGAACGCATCACGACAAGATCGCGGTCGTCCTGGCGGTGCTGCTCAACATCGGCATGCTGATCGTTTATAAGTACACCGGGTTCTTCATCGAGATCCTGAATTCGCTTTTTCTGCTCGACCTTCCGGTCCCGCATATCCGGCTGCCCATTGGTATCTCTTTCTTCACGTTTCAAGGCTTAAGCTACGTTATCGACGTCTACCGGGAAAAGAAGAATGTGCAGAAAAGTCTCTTCTCCGTATTGCTCTACATTTCATTCTTTCCGCAGCTCATCGCCGGTCCGATCGTGCGTTACAACGATATCGCGGCGCAGATCCGGGATCGGGAGTTCAATACGGACCGCATCAGCCGCGGTGTGCGCAGGTTTCTGTACGGTCTCGCGAAGAAAGTATTGATCGCCAATCAGATGGGCCTTCTGGCAGACAAAGTCTTCTCTTTTTCCGGCAGCCAGCTTTCGACGGCTGCGGCCTGGCTTGGCGCAATCTGTTACACACTGCAGATCTTCTTTGATTTCTGCGGCTACAGCGACATGGCCATCGGTCTCGGCTGCATTTTTCGGCTTTGACTTCCGTGAAAACTTCAATTACCCTTTCATTGCGCCGAGCATCCAGGATTTCTGGCGCAGATGGCACATTTCCCTGTCCACCTGGTTCAAGGAATATGTGTATATCCCGCTGGGCGGCAACCGCAAGGGCAACGTCCGCACGACTCTGAACAAGTGGATCGTTTTCTTCCTGACCGGTCTGTGGCATGGTGCCAGTTTCACATTCATCCTGTGGGGCTTGTGGCACGGTCTCTGGCAGATGCTGGAGACCTACCAGATCATTCCCACAAAGAAGCGTTGGTTCAGGCCTTTAGGGCATATCTATACGCTCCTGGTAGTGGTCATCGGCTTCGTTTTCTTCCGGGCTGACTCACTGGCTCAAGGCTTCTCCATGATCCGATCCATGTTCACACCTGCCACAGGCGCGGCTGCTGCCACTGCGGAGATCTTTGCTTTATGTGCTCCGTCCGTCCTTATCTCATTTGGCGCCGCACTTCTGTTCTCCACGCCCATCTTCCGCATACTGCGGCAAAAAGTGGAGGCAAAAGGTCCTGCTGATCTGTATAACACCTGGGCATATATCGCTTCCCTGCTGCTGTTCGGGCTTTCAGTCCTGTCTCTGGTATCCAGCAGCTATAACCCGTTCATCTATTTCAGGTTCTGAGGGGAGGCATGAAGTCGTGAAAAAAACGTTCAAGATCGTATATATCGTGCTGTTCTTTCTCATGCTCTGTCTGCCGATGGCGCTCATGCCATTCTTCAAGAATGACGCGAAACTGGAAAAACGGGCACTTGCAAAACGGCCTTCCTACTTGGTCGATGGCCGTCTGAATCTGGAATATTCCGACCAGTTCGAATCCTGGGTCAACGACAGTCTGCCGCTGCGTGCTAAGGTGCTGACGGTCTCCAACTATCTGCAGGGTGAACTGCTGCACGGCCAGACTTCGAACGTCATCGACGGCCGCGATGGTTGGCTGTTCTTTGCCAGTGAGGCGCCTGACTACATGGGCACGAACCTTTTGACGGACAGTCAGATCCGTTCCATGGCCATCACACTCTCTCTGCTGCAGGAACAGACCGAGGCAAACGGCGGGCATTTTCTGTTCGTCCCCGTACCAAACAAATCCTCAGTCTATCGTGAATATATGCCGGCCCGTTATGCCAAAGGGTCAACATCCAATCTGACACGCTTGACTGCCATCATGCCGGAGTATGACATTGCGTTCGCTGATATGCTCAAGATCATGACGGAACAAAAGTCGGAAGGCCTCTACCACCGTCGGGATTCCCATTGGAACTATCGAGGCGCCCTCATGGCCGCGGACGTGATCCTGACCGGTCTTGGCCGTCCGCATGACTCTCAGGCCGACGCTGCCTTCACCGTCGAGCAGATCTGGCGGGGCGATCTGGAGCAGCTGCTGCTTCCGGCAGGAAACGGTCTGGATGAGCAGATCCTCTACGATATCCCGCACGCCGATTTTGTTTTCGCTCGGCCGCAGGGCGTTCGCGACACGCAGGCGCAGCTAGCAAACTTTATGAGCGACAAGGAAGACCACGATGATCATTTCTCTACGCAGAACAAGGATCTGGCCGATGGCAGCAATCTGTTCATGGCCCGTGATTCCTTCGGTCGTGCACTGCTGCCCTATATGATCGACAATTACGAGACGGCGACGTTCCGCCGCATGGATGCCCCGGATCTGACGGATCTGCCGGAAGGCACCGACGTCGTCTTTGAAATCGCGGAGCGCAACCTGGCCCGGATCATCCAAAAGGCCCCCTTCGCCGCTGCCCCGATCCGCACAGGGATGACCGCAGAAGGACTTGCGGCAGGAGCTGCCCTGGAAGTCCATGCGGATGCATTCTCCACCGGCGGTCATATCTACGGTGTCCTGCCGGATGATACCGATCTTGGAGACGGCCGCGTCTACCTGCTGTTGGAACAGGATGGTGCACAGATCGTCCTGGAGGCGTTCCCTATCTACGAAAGCCTGGTCCTGGATGGTGACCACGCAAATGGTTTCTCTGCCTATTATTCCAGTGATCAAGGCATTTCAGGCACGTATCAGCTGACGGTCATTTCCGGCGGCACTGCCTATCGCTGCAGAACCATCGATCTTTAAATGCTGTCCAGGCATTTGATCAATATCTATCTAAAGGAGACGAAACATGAAAAAGTTCTGTTTGTTGTTGAGTGCCGTTGTACTTGCGGCCACACTGTTAGCTGGCTGCTCCAGTGGCAAAAAGTCCTCTGAAGAGCCCAAAGGTATGTATCTTCAGTACAACGATGCCAAGATCGCCATCGGCATGAAATTCGAGGACGTCAAGGATGGTCTGGGCACGGAGACCCGCACGCCGGAAGTCATCCTGCCTTGTGACGGCGGCGATGCCTACAAAGACACCATGCACTTCTATCCCGGCATGGCTGTGACGGAAAACATCGATGGCGTCATCAGCCAGATCGAAGTCAGTGACTTGTATGAGGGAGAAGCCAACGCCACGGTCAGCGGCAAAGTCAAGGTCGGAGATACTGTGGAAACAGCAGTCGGTGCCCTGGGCGAACCGGTCAATTATCCGATCCCTGACGACGAATATTCTATGACCTATAATGAAGGAGACGCGAATATCCTGCTCTTCCTGGATCCCGACAACAAAGATGTTATTTCCGGCATCTGGATGACCTTGGTGCAGCCGATGCCGTAAACATATATAACAAAAAGTGGTACCAGAGTTTGCTCTGATACCACTTTATTTTTTTGCTCTATTTTAGAACATATCTTCCAGGCTCACGGTCTGGATACCCTTT
>JAFVHC010000182.1 GCA_017474705.1 Bacillota bacterium | reverse complement strand
TGATAGAAAACAGACCCGAAAGGAGACGCTGACATGAAAAAAGTATTGATCTTCCAGGGAGGGTGGGACGGACATGAACCAGCCCTTACCTCAAAACGTTTTGGCCGCCTCATGGAGGAAGCCGGGTATGAGGTGGAGATCTATGATACCCTGGACTGTTTGCTGGATTATGAAAAACTGCTGGAATATCACCTGATCGTCGCCTGCTGGACCATGGGATCGATCCCCAGAGAATGCTCGATCAACGTGGCGAAAGCGGTCGGCGCGGGCGTCGGCCTCGCAGGATGCCACGGCGGCATGTGCGATGCCTTCCGTCAGGACACCGAGTGGCAGTTCATGACGGGCGGTCAGTGGGTCAGCCATCCGGGCGGCGACGGCATCGAGTATACGGTCAATATCTGCAAAGGATCCTCGCCGATCGTGGAAGGACTGGAGGATTTCCAGGTCTGCTCGGAGCATTATTATCTGCATGTGGATCCGGCGATCGAAGTGCTGGCCACGACCCGCTTCCCATCGGTCACCTATTATCACATCTCCAACAAACCGGTGGATATGCCCGTGGCTTGGACCAAATTCTGGGGCAACGGCAGGGTGTTCTACACCTCTCTCGGCCATCATGACGACGTGTTCGAGAAGTCGCCCACAGCGGAGATCCTGATGAAGCGCGGCATGATCTGGGCGGCGGAAGGCCGGCAGGTGGCGCTGGACCAGGGCCTTACGACCGAGCGTTTTGAAAACAAGGCGAAGATGTACTAAGACAGGAGGTACCTATGGCTACCATCAAGATCGGATTTGTCGGATGCGGCGCGATCAGCGGCATCTATCTTGAAAACATCACCCACCGGTTCGAAAACATCGAGATCGCGGGCGTCTGCGACCTGATCCCCGAGCGGGCGGAGGCGGCGGTCGAGAAGTACAAGATCCCGAAACTCTACAAGGACATGCACGAACTGTTCGCCGATCCGGAAGTCGACATCGTTTTGAACATCACCCGTCCGTATGAACATTTTGACGTGACCATGGCGGCGCTCGAGGCGGGGAAACATGTGTATTCCGAAAAACCGCTGGGCGCTTCCCTCGAGGAAGGCCGGAAGATCAAAGCGCTGGCGGCGGAGAAAGGCCTGATGGTCGGCGGCGCGCCGGACACGTTCCTCGGCGCGGGCATCCAGACCTGCCGCAAGCTGATCGACGACGGTGTGATCGGTGATGTGGTGGGCTGTGCCGGCTTCATGATCTGCCACGGTCATGAGACCTGGCATCCGGATCCGGAATTTTACTATAAATACGGCGGCGGCCCCATGTTCGATATGGGTCCGTATTACCTGACGGCCATGGTGAACCTGTGCGGCAATGTGGAGGCGGTCTCAGCGATGACGCGCACCACGTTCCCGGAGCGCCTCATCACCAGCCAGCCGCACAACGGCGAGATCATCCAGGTGGACGTACCGACGCTCTATGCCGGCAATATGCGCTTCACAAGCGGTGCGATCGGCACACTGTATACGACCTTTGATGTTTTCTATCCCGGGCAGGCACGGTTGGAAGTCTACGGTTCGAAGGGCACGCTTTTCGTGCCGGATCCGAACACTTTCGGCGGTCCGGTCAAGCTGTTCATCCCCGGTGAAGAAGTGAAAGAGATCGATCTCATGTTCGATTATCCGGACAACAGCCGGGCTTTGGGCTTGTCAGATATGGCAAGCGCCTTGCAGGAGGGCGGCCCGTTCCGGGCGAACTCGGATCAGACGTTCCACGTGCTGGAGATCATGGAAGGTTTCGCGCAGAGCGGCAGAGAAGGACGCGAGATCCCGATCGAGTCCCGCTTCGAGCGCCGACCCGCCATGCCGGAGAAGTAAGTGGCGATGACGATTGAAGAAGAGGCCAGGCTTTCATGCTACCAGACGATCCATGTGCTGGATGAGACGCATCAGGTATACTTGGTGCAGCATGTGGAGACGAGGCAGCTCTTTGTGAAAAAGATCCTGACGCAGTATGATGTCGAAGTATTCCGACTTCTGAAGGCAAATCACATCCCTTCGACCCCCTATATCTTCGAACTGTTCCAGGAGGGAGATACACTGATCCTGATCGAAGAATACATCAATGGCAGGCCGTTGTCCGAAATCCTACAGGAGAAAGGCAGTCTGTCCGAGGACGAAGCGGTCTCGTTGGTGCGCAGAGTATGTGTGCCTTTGCAGCACATGCATGCGTGCACGCCGCCGATCATACATCGGGACATCAAACCATCCAATATCATGATCAATGCGGCTGGTGATCCGATCCTGCTGGATATGGACGCCGCGAAGCAAGTGAAGGAGGAGCCGGAAGATACCAAGCTGATCGGGACTGTGGGGTATGCTGCACCTGAACAGTATGGGTTCGGAGCCTCCGATCAAAGAACTGATGTCTATGCATTAGGTGTATTGCTCAACGTTTGCCTGACAGGCCATCTTCCGAAAGAACAATTGGCCGAAGGGCGCCTTGGCCAGGTGATCCAAAAAGCTACGCAGATGGACCCGTCTGATCGGTATGCGACGGTGCAAAGTTTTCTGATCAGTCTGCTTGGGCAGGAGCCGACAAAAGCGGTTTGGAAGATCGACTATAACAAGCTGCCGGGACTTCGCTCTGAAGCACCTGTCCAAAGGATCACGGCAATCTTTGCCTATATTTCACTTTTCTTGCTCTGCTTCTCCATAAAGATCGAAGGGGCATCCGTGGGCGTGATTTGGCTGAACCGCGTTGTTTGTTTCTTGTTTTTCTTTTCTATGATCCTGCTTTCCGGCAATTATCGGAACGTCTTGGAGAGACTGGGCGTAAAGAAGATTCGCAGCAAGTGGCTGCAGATATTTTTGATCATAGTATTGGATCTGGTGCTTGGTTTTTTATGGATCATGTTTTTGAATATGCTTGAAAAATGGATCGGGTGATCAGATGGCGGAAATCAAAACGACAGGTTCCTTGACTGAACTGCTGCAGAAAGCGAAACCTTCAGATATTTCCTCTTTTCTGGAGGAAAATGCCGAAAGTCTGTTACAAGGAGAAAAGCCTTTTGCCGCTTATATGCGAGAGCGGTTCCATGAAAAAAAGCTCCGCCGGCAGGACGTATTCCTGCAGGCGGATATTCCCGAAGGCTATGGATATAAACTGATCTCAGAAGAAAAGCATACTGTGCAGCGGGACGTCATCCTGCGCATCTGCCTGGCGGGGCAGTTTTCTCTGCGGGAGACGCAGACGGCGCTTCGTTTGTACGGTATGGCGCCTCTTTATGCCAAGATCCCCAGAGATGCTGTGCTGATCGTAGCGATCAATCAGCATACATATGAGATGGAAGCCATAGACGCAATGCTGCAGGAGCAGGGCATGAAACCATTGTATTGCTGCAAAGGGACGGAAGAATAAAAAAGGCGAGGCAGTTTTAGCTGCCTCGCTTTGGTTTGTTTACTCGGCCTTCTTTTTTCCTGGGATGGAGAGCAGGTTGATGATGGCCAGGACGATGCAGAACACGGACCAGATCTTCAGATCGCTGAAGGAGCCGGCATTGGCAAAGCCCATGATAGCGCCGATACCGAAGAGGATGATCGCTGCGATGGATCCGCCTTTTTTCTCGGATTTCCGAGTCGCCAGCATGACGATACCGCCAACGAGCAGCATGATCGCTACGATCGTTCCGGCGCTTCCGCTGACCTCTCCGTTTTCAGCCAAGGTATTGGCAACGCCTGCGGCACAGGACTGAAAGATCACAAAAGCAGAAAGAACGATACACAAGATCCCAAGCACTAATTTCAAGGTTTTCATAAGTAATGTGCCTCCCTTACAATGAATATGCAAAAGCATCATAGCACAAAGGAGAGACCGTTGTTCCCACCAAAACGGTGGGAAACAAGGGTGTTTTCTTGACGCGGCAAAACAGAATTGATATACTGGTTGCACAGATCCTTAAAGTAAAACTGGAACGCAAAGGAGGAGTCTGGTGATAGCGAAAAAACTATGGGCGATCAGGGGCATCGAGTGGGAGGACAGCGCGCCTTCCCAAGAAGAATTGTATCGCCTTTGCCTGAAGATCGCATGGCCGGCAGTCGTGGAGGGCATGCTTCTGTCCATCATCAATTCGATCGATACGATGATGGTCGGTACCATGGGGTCGGCGGCCATCGCGGCGGTCGGACTCACGGGTCAGCCGCGCATGATCCTGCTGATGTTGATCCAGTCTCTGTGCGCCGGCACCACCGCGGTGGTCGCGAGACGCCGTGGTGAGGAGGATCAGAAAGGGGCCAACGCCTGCCTGCATCAGTCCCTTACGATCGTGTCCCTGCTGTCATTGATCATGGCGGCATTGGGCTATCTGCTGGCGGTCCCCTTCATGCGGTTCGCAGGGGCCAATGCGGACACGTTGGAGATGTCCGTCACCTATTTCCGCATCATCTGTCTGGCGCTTCCGGCCAACGCCTGGTCGCTGTGCATCTGCGCCGGCATGCGGGCCATCAACAAAACCAAGATCACCATGGTGACCAACATCACAGCCAACCTGGTGAACGTCTGCGGCAACTACCTGCTCATCGGCGGCCATTTCGGCTTTCCGGCGCTGGGGGTCAAAGGCGCGGCCATCGCGACGGCTTGCGGCACCTTGGTCTCCTGCCTGATCGCCATCATCTTCGCCTGCCGGAAGGAAGGATACCTGCGGCTGAAACTGTGGCTGTTGGGGCGGTTCGATAAGCATACGATGCATAGTCTGTTCTCCGTCGGCAGCTCGGCGGCGGCAGAATCAGTGTTCCTGCGCGTCGGATTCTTGATCAATAACAAACTGATCGCCGGGATCGGCACCATTGCCTTCGCGGCCAACCAGATCGTGCAGCAGATCACGTCCCTGTCCTTTACCGTCGGTGATGGTCTGGCGACGGCCGGGTCGGCCCTGGTCGGGCAGAACCTCGGTGCCAACCGGAAGAATACCGCCCACGGCATCATCCGTATCGTCCGGCGGATCTCGATCTTTACGTCGCTCGTATTGATCGTCCTGTTCTTCCTGCTGCGCAATGATATGCCGCTGCTGTTCACGAAGGAAGCGGTGGTCATCAGCGGAGTATCCCTTTCTTTCATCGTGGTCTGCTTCGGCGTCATCCCGCAGAACGGACGCGTCGTTTATGCCGGCTGCCTGCGCGGGGCCGGAGATGCGAGATACGTCGCCATCTGCGCGCTGCTGAGCGTGGCCATCGTCCGGCCGTTTTTGACCTGGCTGTTCTGCTATCCGATCAATAAAGCATTCCCGGTATTGCAGATGGCGATCTGCGGACCGTGGCTGTCCTTCGTCATCGACGCGTATATTCGGGATTATCTGCTGCACCGCAGGGTCGAGTCCGGGCAGTGGATGCACATACGGCTTTAATAGAACTATAAAATACAAAAAGGAAATAGAAACACATGAACGTCATCATAGCGATACTCGGTGTGATCAGTGCGGTGCTTCTCTTATATGGACTGTATTTTGGAGTCTTTGCGGTGATAGGACTTCCGCTGAAAGCGGTGGAATTCCCTGAGACAGAGGAGAGAAAACACTTTGCCGTCCTGATCCCGGCGCGGAATGAGGAGGCAGTGATCGGAAATCTGGTGGACAGTCTCAAAGCCATGGATTATCCAAAGGATCGGTATGAGATCTACGTGATCGTCAATCATTGCACGGACAAGACGGAGGAAGCAGCCCGCGCGCATGGTGCCCGGATCCTGGACTGCCGGGAAGATACGAAGAGCAAAGGTGAAGTGCTGGACTATGCGTTCCGGACGCTGAAGGATCACCAGGAGATCGATGCCTACGTCGTTTTCGATGCGGACAATGTGGTGGATCCGGCGTTCCTTACGGAGATGAACAAAGCCATCGTGACCGCTCCGGCCGCACAGAGTTTCCGCATCGGGAAAAACGCGGAAGCCTCCTGGGTCGCCGACTGCTATGAAGTCTACTACGCGTCGCAGGACACGTTCTACAACCATCCGAAAACAAGGATCGGCCGGTCCGCGTCCATCAATGGGACCGGATGGGCTATCAGAAAAGAAGTGATCGAGCAGGGCAGTTTTGTCGCGAAAACGATCACGGAGGATTTTGAATTCACGATCCAGTGTGCGCTGCAGGATATCCCCATCGCTTACTGCAGCAAAGCCATCACAAAGGATGAGTATTGTGAGGATCTGAAAACGTCCATGCGTCAGCGCTTCCGCTGGACCTTCGGTTTCGTCCAGAACCTGCGCATATACGAAGGGAAGCTTTTCAAAAAAGCTTTCAAAGGATCCGCTGTCTGCCTGGATACAGCGATGGTGAACCTGCTGCTGCCCTCCATCACCTTGACCATCGTCGGGGTGCTCCTGGGGTATGTCGTGGCTTGCGGCTTCATGAGCCTGCCGGTGTACATCCTCGTGCAGATCGCAGCCCTGTGGTTCGGCCTGAGCTTCAGTGCGTTCATTGCCATCGCCAAGACCCACCGCGGCGTACGACGGCATTGGAAAGGCATTTTGGCCAATCCGCTGTTCATCATCACATGGGTCCCGATCATGATCTCCTGCTTCTTCAGAAGATCGCTGCACTGGAAACCGATCGAACACGGCAAATCAAAGAAATGAAAACCGCATACAAAAAGACCCGCCGGGAAAGGCGGGTCTTTCTTATATCAGATCTCGGATCGACAGGTGTTTCACCTTCCGCAAGGCCAGAAGGCTGATGAACAGCGAGAAGAGCGCTGTGATACCGGCGGCGGCCGCCCATCCCACATAGTAGATGGATCGATCGAAACAGTTGATGTTTTCAAGGAGCAGGATGATTCGGTAGGCGATGGCGGAACCTGCGCCAAGACCTAAGAGGATGCCGAGGACCGTCGTCAGGATCATCTCGCGGCCGACGTATGCCTTGACCTCCCGCACAGTGAAGCCGTTCACGCGCATGATGGTCAGTTCGCGCGTCTTCTGGTTCAGATACATATTGATCAGATTCAGGAGGATGAAATAGGCCATGATGAAGGCCATGATGGTCAGCAGCGCGACGATCGCCCGGGAGATCGAGATGTAACTGTCGAAGTTGCTGCGCCGATCGTTCGAGTGATAGAAGGCCTGCACGCCCGGGACCGCTTCGAGTTCCGCGCGGATGCTTTCTGCGGCTGCCGGATCCAGTCGGATCAGAAATTCGTTGTACACCGGTGCTTTGCCGAATGCTGCACGATAACCGTCCTCCGACAGGACGAGGAAGCGGGCGATATAGCTCATGAAGACACCGGAGACGGGGACATCATACGGTTCCATGGTCTCGCCATAGAGGGTCAGCGCACCGGCATCGGTGCAATGCCCGAGCTCCTCCATCTTGGCAGGCACGTACAGACCGTTTTCGGACAAAGGCAGAACGTCACCGGTCTTAGGATCGGTAAACAGCGTATATTCTGCAATCTCTGCCGGATCACCGACCAGCAGCGTGGTGGAGTCCAGCTCGCCGTCGTTCCGGAAAGACTGATCATGGGCAGAAACCTGGATATACGCGGCGCCAACCCGGTCCAGGATCTCTTTTACGGAAGCGGCGGCCCCACTGTTGAGGCTCTTGTCATACTCCAACAGATAATCATATCGATAGATCTGCTCGAATTGGATGTCGATGGCGGATGACATGGAATGGCTGATGGTCAGACCGATGACGATCAACGCACAGGATCCGGCGACGGATACGATGGTGACCAGTACGCGTTTGAGGTCGGTGCGCATGTTGCGCAGGATCAGTCGGGGATAGAGAGCACCATGAGAAGGTTTCTTCTTGACCCTGCGGCGCCGGGATGGGACATGGCCCTGCAGCAGTTGTGTGGCTGGCGTGCGGACGAGCTTCCGACAGGCAAGATAGACTGCGAGGAAGGACAGGACAAGGCCGAGCCCGAGAACGATCGCGACGGGTACGGTCTCGAACACCAGTGTTCCCGCACCGATGCGGAAGTAGTTCATCTGCATGCGGATCATGGTGCGTTCCAGAACAAAATAGGCGATGAGGATGCCGGCGATGCATCCGATCAGGGTGGCGGACATGCCGAAGGACAGGTATTTCCCAAGGATCTCGCGGTTCCGGAAACCCAGAGCCTTCGTGGTACCGACCAGCTTGCGCTGTTCTTCGATGATCTTGCTGACCGTGGCATAGATGACCAGTGCGCCGATGAAGACGAACAGCAGGGAGAAGGTCGAACTGATATCGGAAAAGTTTTCAGCAAGAGAGCGGGTGAAGAGGTAGGAAGCATTGCCCTTCACGTCCAGATAGACCCAGCGGTTGTCGGGGATCTGGTCCACCGCCC
>JAFVHC010000181.1 GCA_017474705.1 Bacillota bacterium | reverse complement strand
GGCGACAGCCTTCTTGAAGCTGTGGCCGGACAGATCGGCTGCATCGCTGAACTTGCTGTCAACAGCATTCAGATCCGCATTGCTGACCTTCGGCTGACCTGCCAGTCTGTAGATGAACAGGATGAAGGCTTCACGTGTGCAGTCATCGCCTACGCCGAAGCTGCCATCCGCATTACCGGCGGTGATGCCCTTGTCCGCTGCCCAGTAAACCGGTTTGTAGTAATACTGGCTGTCGTCCATTACATCGTTGAACAGGACCTGTACTGCGCAATCTGCCTCGTAACCATCTTCCATCTCAACATGGATCGTGGCTTTGCCGTACTTGACAGCGGTAACAAGACCATTTTCATCAACAGTAGCGATCTTCTCGTTGCTGCTGGTCCAGGTACCCGTACCGGTAGAACCATTGGAACCGACCAGAGTCAGCTGTTCGGTCGTCTTGGCGCCGATCGTAAGCTCAGTCTTGTCCAGTTCATAAGTAGGCGGAATCGTGGAGACCGTCTTGGTATCGGTGTAAGCTTTGCTCTGGAACGCCGCGGTCGCAATATAGATGATATTCGTTCCAGCTTCGGTGCTTGTTACAGTCGCATCGACATTCTGCTCATCTTCGCAGACGGAGCACTTGAACGTCGCGACAGCTGCGGTGTAACCATCCGCATCATTGCCGGTCCAGGTCCATTCGGGCTCGCCATAGGTATGTGCGATCTTGTCGATTGGACGAGTCTCTGTTACATCACATCTGGAGCAGGCACGGGTCTCAACACCCTCTGCGCTGCAGGTAGCAGGTGTGGTCACTGTCCACTCACCAAAGTCATGGCCAAGTGCATCGATGTCACGGGTCTGTGTCTCTCCGCAACCAGAGCAGGTACGAGTCTCGACACCCTTTTCGGTGCAGGAGGCAGGCGTGGTCACTGTCCACTCACCCCAGGTATGAGTATGAGTACCATCGACCTTCTCAAAGAGGTAGGTCCTGATGGTAGTGTCATTGTATTCATCGACAAAATTACCATTATTATAAACGACCTTATAAGTATTCTGTCCGCCTACATGCTGGAGCTGGTTGCTATCCGTGATGTATCTCCATCCGCGTCTGTTACCAGTAACATTGTAGCTCAGAGCAGAATAAACTTTGACGTCGCCCTGTCTGCCTTCCAGATATCCACCAGGGTTCGCATTGCTAAGGTCAAAGCCCTGTCCGAAATCGCCATATTCATCTGTGAGGATCGTGAATTCAGCACTGGTCTTCCAGACGATAGCGGTCGCGTTAGAGTTGATATAGATGTCAGATTTTCCATCTCCATCCACATCACCGTTCTGGACCGTAACAGAAGTGCTGCGCATGGTCGCACCACTTTCGGTTCCACCTGGGCTGGTCAGAGCATAGCCGCTGCCGGCAGTGTTCCTGTTGACGATCAAGTACTCTTTATTGGCAGAGAGCTTGTCGACCAGCTTGTAGTTGGTGCCTTCACCAGGTGTCGGCGGGGTAACATCGCCAACGATCACATGAACGACGCCCTTACGTACATACTGGCTGCCGTACTGGTTCTCATTCTGGATCGTGACATCGAAAGTACCTTCCTTAAGGCCCTTCACAGTGAAAGCAGCGGTTCCACCAGCTGCAATGTTGACAGTGGCGTTGCTCTGAAGCTGGCCAACACTGGTGTCGCTGATCGTAGCGGTGAAATCATAAGCGCTGTTAGAAGAACCATTGGTCGTATTGATGGTAAGCGTATCACCAACAGCGATCTGAATGGTCTCTTCAGGCTCTTCTGTGGACGGAGTGATGGCGATAGTGTCACCGGTCGGAGGATCGACAGGAGTATCGCCGCCTTCACCAACGGTTACATGGATGACACCTTTTCTTGTGTACTGACTGCCGTAGGTGTTGCTGTTCTGGATGGTGATGTCGACAACACCGTCAGCAACTCCCGTAAACGTGAACTGAGCGGTATCACCGGCAGCAATATTCTTTGTGGTGCTTCCTTCGCTCGAAACGACGCCGTTCTTGCTGAACGTTGCGGTAAAGTCATAGGCGCTGTTGGAAGAACCATTGGTCACGTTGACGATCAGTGTATCACCAACATTGATGTTTACGGATACAGAAGGATTATTCGTGGTAGGCGTGATATTGACGGTTTCCTCAACGGAAGGATTCTCATTATGGTTGACGGTCACTACACGGCTCGCAGAATAGCTGCCATCAGCGGCTCTGACTGTGATCGTTGCAGTACCTTCCTTGACATCGGTCACGACACCAGAAGAGTTTACAGTAGCAATAGAAGTATTGCTGCTGCTCCAGGTCACAGCTGTATTGCTGTTCGCGTCAGAAGGAGTATATGCCAGATGAAGCTGGATCTTTCTTCCTTCATCTACAGTCGGGTTTGTTTCAACGATGGAAACACCGGTAGCTTCGACCGGATCCTGCTCGGTGATGGTCTGACCACTGGGTTCGGTTACGTTATTACCATTGGCATCATAATAGGTAAATGCCAGCTGGTTTTTGTTATTGATCTCAAGAACAAGGCCTTTGCCTTTGACCCTGGCGCTCTGTCCATATTCCGAATCAGACATGCAGCCGGCTGCAGCATAGAAGAAATAGATCGTTGAGCTGTTATTGTCGTTGATCTTATCTCCAGGCTGCCAGACTTCATCATAGTTGGAGTCGCCTTCGGAATGGTTATGGCCCCACAGGAAGACGATCTTCTTATCGTCTGAAGTGCCATATGTTCCATCCGCACCGACCGCAGCTGCGTTGATCGCATTGAGCACGGGGACGGTATTACCGGTTCTGTGCATGCCATAATCATGCAGCGGGAAATGTGTCAAAATGATGATGACCTTATCATTGCTTACACTATTCAGATAATTCGTAAGACTGGTGATCTGGCTGTCATCATAGGCCCAGCTGCTGCCATGAGAGCTGTTCGTACCAAGGCAGTACATGACATAATTCTCACCGGATACAGCACGGCCCTCGGCATTTAACTTATACTTTCCTCGTACTTCTGGGGAAGCTGTTGCCGTAGCCATCTGTCCGTTCATGTACTCATGATTGCCGACTGCATAGACGCCATCCATATTGTGGCTGGTGATATTGTCCATAACCGTCTTTGTAAACGTCCAGAACGTAGTCTCGTTCGTATTGGCTCCAGCCATATCGCCGCAGAAACCGAAGACACAAATATTATTGTTATACTTCGGTGAGACATTGCTCAGCCAAGTGGTCAGACGGTTGCTGCCGACGTTTGACTCGCTGCCGCTTGACGTTCCATTATGGATATCGGAAGTGAACGCAAGTACGGTCTTTCCATCGTTGTCCGCCTGGAACTGCGGGAAATCGAGCTCAGTCTTTTCTTCTTCAAGAAGTTCAGGCTCTTCTTCAGCCTCTTCTTCCTGAGGAGCTTCCTCGGGTTCGGCCTCTTCTTCAGTCTCTTCGACTTCTTCGACTTCGGCTTCTTCCTCTACCTCTTCAGGAACTTCCTCGGAAGGTTCTGCTTCTTCGGCGGGCTCTTCAGCCTCTTCCTCAGCAGCCTCTTCCTCGTCTGCTGCATCGCCGGGCTCGGCCTCTTCGCCAGCCTCGACGTCGGACACTTCTTCCTGCGCCTCGTCTGCCGTCTCTTCAACGATCTGGGTCTCGGATTCCTCAGCATATACCATGCTGGGAGCGGCAAGGCTCAGACTGTTGAGGATCAGAAGCACACCGAGCAGAGCAGCGAAAAACTGTCTGATTTTCTTTGAGTTTTGTTTCATCAATTTCTCCAGTCCTTTCATTAGTCTGTCAAGAAACAAAGGTTACATAATAAATTATATGTTATCAAATAGTTCCCTCTTAATCAAGATATAATTTTATCATTTATAATATTATTTCACGATTTTCCATGTATTTTACCGTTTATATCTTGACATCCTTTCTTTTTTTCATGTCATCACTTTAACAAATTAACACAATATTGTGCTAACATGCTATCGTTTTCCTGTCGGATATCACTGTCCCACCGAGAGCATTCCTTATTGAATGTTGCCTGCCTCTATATTATAATTGCCCTATACGATTCTTTTTTTGGAAATGTGGTGATCCAACATGCGCTTACTCAAAAGTTCGGATGAAGGCAACCGGATCCTTCGCGGCTCTTTTTACGTCAATATGTTCGCGGCCATCGTCTCGTCACTGACCACGTCCATCGGTTCTTTGATCGATGGTGTCATCATAGGTCAGTTTCTTGGCGTGGATTCCATGGCAGCTTTCGGTCTCGCCACACCGGTGCTGCTCGTCTTCGCGATCTTCGGCGCGGTCGTCGCTTCGGGGGCCCGCAACCGTTTCACCCGTCTCGTCGGCAAAGGTGATATGAATGGAGCCAGGGCGGTCTTCACTCTGTCCATGATCCTGACCGTTGGCATGTCCACATTCATGATGCTCATCGTATTCATTTTCTCGACGCCGATCTGCCAGATGCTCGGTGCGACCGGTCATGCGGCACACCTTATGGAGAAGACCCGCAACTATCTGCTGGGCATTTCCATAGGTCTGCCGGCCATGAATGCCGCCCGCGTCCTCGCGGTCTATATGTCCATCGACAACGACCGTCGGCTGCCCGTCATGGCGGCCATGGTACTGACCATCGTGGACATCGCTTTGGACGTTTTGTTCGCGATCAAGGGTATGGATACCTTCGCCATGGGTCTTGCCACGAGTCTCAGCCATTATGCGGCTTTGTTCGTGCTGTTGACGCATTTCAACCGCAAAGATCGGCTGCTCCGACTCTACAAGGGCCGCCTGCAGTGGAAAAGCGCATGGAGCATGCTGGTCAAAGGGCTGCCCATGGGCGTGGGACGCGTTGCCAACACGGCTCGTTCCATCATCCTGAACCGGATCCTGGCCATCACCGCTTCCGCGTGCTGCATCGCTGCCTATTCCGTGCACCGGCAGGCGGATTCTCTGCTGAATCCCTTCGTCTTCGGCATGATGGATGTGGTCATCATGCTGTCGGGCATCCTGGTGGGCGAGGAAAACCGGCCTATGCTCAAGCGGCTGACCAAGGATTACATGGCGGCCATCGCTACTTTGATCCTGGGGATCTCCATACTGTTCTGGTTCCTTTCACCTTTGTTCTCTTCCTTCTTCTTCCGGGATGATCCGGAGGCCTATGCAGATGGCATCCGCGCCGCCAGGGCTTATGCGCTTGGTATGCCGTTCTACACGGTATGCCGTTCTTATGAAGGATACATGCAGGGGCGGGGCAAGACCAAGGCCGCCCTGTGGATCGCTTTCCTTTCCGATGGTGGATATCTGGTGCTCGCGGCATTCCTCTTCCTGCCCGTACTGCATGCCGACGCCGTGTGGTATGCTTTCCCCATCAGCCAGATATTCACACTTCTGACGATCACGATCATGATCATATGGCAGAATCGAAAAGCCGGCGTGCATCCGCGTAATTTTTGGGATTGGATGCTGGCTCTGCCACAGGATTTCGACGTAGCGGAGGAAGACCGCATCGACCGGACGATCTCCAGTCTGGAAGAGATCGTCGATCTGTCCCAGGCCGCATGGCATTTCTGTGACGACCATGGGTGTGATGAAAAAAGGAAGTATGCCATCTCCGTGGCTGTGGAAGAACTGGCGACCCTCACGATCCTGAGCAATTTCCAGGAGGGGCGCCGCAACACCATAGATATGCGCATCCTGAAAAAAGGAGACGAATACATCCTGCGTATCCGCGATGATTGCAGGATCTTCGATCCGGTCAAACAGTTGGAACTCTATAACGGCAACGTGCCGCTGGACCATATCGGACTGCAGATCGCTTTTCAGTCCGCTAAAGACGTGCAATATACCACGATCTTGAAACTGAACAACCTTGTTCTAAGAGTATAACTATCAAAATGGAGGGCCCGAATCATGCAGGAATATCTCAACCACTTCAAAACCTTGTTCGATCAAGTGCCTCTGCCCATTACCGTGACGGACATCCACAGGGAGGAGGTCATGCTGCCCTGCGCGGACGGTGTGCATCTGCGTACGCAGTATTTTCTTCCGGAAGGGATCTGTCCCGCGCCGACCGTCGTCATGCGCAGCTGCTACCCTCATCAGGAGCCGCTGCTGGTCATGGAGGCGGAAGAATACGCGAAGCGCGGCTTCGGCTTCGTGCTGCAATGGTGCCGCGGTACGGGCGGTTCCGAGGGCGAATGGGAGCCCAATGTACACGATCGTGCCGACGGTCTCTGCCTGATGAACGCTCTGCAGCAGGATGATCGCATCGGATCGATCGGCTATCTGGGCGATTCCTACCTGGCCTTCACGGGCTGGGTCATGGCCGACGCCGTTCCGGAAAAAGTCAAGACCATGATCCTCGGCGTGTACGGGTGCGACCGCCATACGTCCGCCTATAAAGATGGTCTGTTCCGTCAGGACATCCTCACCGCGTGGGCCATGGGCAATGCCGGCCGCAAGGTGGATGCGGATTATATGGAATCCGCTGCTTATCGTCCGCAGGTAGAAGTAGATGAAGCGTTATGGGGCGGTAAACTGTCCTGGTATCGGGACTGGATCACCAATACGGATCTGGACAGCGAATACTGGTCCTCAGGATTCTGGAAAGAACTGCGCGATATCCCCGGGAAGATCCGCATCCCACTGTTCATCAAGGAAGGGTGGTATGATCATCATCTGGGCAGCGCGCTGAACACGTACTACCATCTGTTATCAAAGGAGTCCAAGGCGCACACGACCGTACAGATCGGGCCGTGGAACCATGGGTATCGTCCCGCCGTCACCCATCAGGACCTGACCAACCTGAAAGATGACAGCGTCGAGACGCCGATGCTTTGGTTCGATCGGATCCTGCGCAAGGGCGAACTGCCCGAAGCTGCCGTCCGCCAGTATGTGATCGGTGCGGACTGTTGGAGAGAATATAAGGTCGAAGATGCTCCTGCAGTCGAAACCGTACGTTTCTGGCTCGGCGATGCATCCTTAGCCGATGCGCCTGTGCAGGCGAACGGCAATGTTTCCTATATATATGACCCGGCAGATCCGGTGCTCTCCTTCGGCGCGGAATCCCTCTTCTCCACCATGGCAAAAGTCGGCAGCCTGGAGCAGCCGGAGCCCGACTGGCGGCCGGACGTGAAGACCTTCCTTTCCGATCCTCTGGCGCCGCCGCTGGAGATCCATGGCAGCATCAATGTGAAACTGTTCGTACAGACCGACGTGGAGGATACGTCCTTCACCGCCAAGCTGATGGAAGTCTTCCCGGACGGCAAGGCCGTCAATATCCGCGGCAGCATCACCACACTGGCCTACCGGAACGGACGGCCAAAGCGCGGTACCTACACGCCCGGCGAGATCGTGGAGATCAATATCCGGATGTGGGACGTCGCCTGGAAAACGCAGGCAGGTTCCCGTCTGCGCCTGGATGTCAGCTCATCCGACTTCCCACAGTACGCCGTCCATCCCAACTATCCCGGCATCTGGTCCATGATCAAAGAGACCAGGACCGCCAATGAGACAGTATGGTTCGGAGCGGAACATCCCTCCTGCGTCGAACTCCCGGTGATCACGGAATAAAAGGAGGTCCCCATGAAACTGAATATCGAAACCTACAAAGACAAGGTCAATGCCTGCTGGATCGGTAAGAATATCGGCGGGAACATGGGCACGCCCTATGAGGGCACCCGGGAAATGCTGGACATCCACGGTTTCGTCACAAAGCCCGGCGAGGTGCTGCCAAACGATGATCTGGACCTGCAGATGGTCTGGCTCTACGCCTTGGAAAAAGAAGGTCCCTATCATATCACTGCCTCCCTTCTGGGAGAATTCTGGCTCAGTTTCATCACACCGCACTGGAATGAATATGGTCTTGGCAAGATCAATATGCGGCGCGGCCTCGCGGCTCCGATGTCCGGTGACTATGATAACAACTGGAAGGATTCCAATGGTGCGTGGATTCGCACGGAGATCTGGGCCTGTGTTACCCCAGGCGCGCCGGAAGCTGCGGCACGATATGCCATGGAGGATGCCAAGGTCGATCACGGCGCCGGCGAAGGTACCATCGCCGCAGCTTTTGTCGGAGCAATGCAGTCCGCTGCCTTTGTTCTGCCCGACGTCCGTTCCTGCATAGAAGTGGCCTTGTCCGTCATTCCGGAATACTCCCGCGTCGCACAAAGCGTACGATTCGTTCTGGAAGCTTATGATCAGGGTATGGATCCGAAGGCGGCGCGTAATGCCATCCAGAAGATGAATGCCGACATCGGCGATGGCTGGTTCGAAGCGCCCTCCAACGTGGCCTACACCGTACTCGGTCTGATCTACGGCAAGGGCGACTTCAAACGATCCATGATCCTGGCGATCAACTGTGGTGATGATACAGACTGCACCGGCGCGACCGTCGGAGCGACCATGGGCATCCTTGGTGGAATGGCAGCCATCCCGAACGACTGGAAAGAATATCTGGGCGATGATATCGTTACGATCTCCATCGCGCGCGGTGATCGGGGCCGAAGCCTGCCGAACAGCTGCACGGAACTGACCGGCCGTGTCGTCCGTCTGGCCACCGGTACCTTGATCGCCAACGAAGCTGATATGGAGCTCTCCCCCACCGGACCGAGTGAGATCCCCGGCAATGCCAAAGACCTCCTGATGCGCCGCATCCGCGAGGACCGCAGGCTGCAAGCCGCTCTGGCCGGGCTGAAACCCTACAGCCTGTATTTCGAAACCCCTCTGTATGAGGCTTTCGTCACTCTCAAAGAAGTACCGGACATCCGTCCGCTCGAAGAATGCAGCATCCACATCGATTTTGTGAACAAAACGCATCGACATGAAAACGAGCCTCTCAATCTGTCACTGCGTTGGCTGCTGCCTGAGGGCTTCCACGTGGTAAGCGGCAAGAGTGCGATCCGCATCAACCAGGAAAACAATCACTCGAAAGCACACCTTGGCCGGGCTGATTTCGTGATCGCCGCCGGCGAGACCGTGCAGCCTGTCAATCGACTGATACTGGAAGCAGTTACGGAAGGCCGCCCGACGATCCTGTACATACCGATCACACTATTGGGATAAAAGAAAAAAAGGATCAGGTGGATGATACCTTTAATGCGCGCAGACATAGTCCTGCACAGTTGATGTCTGTTCCAGGATCTGCCCGTCCGGGAGCACGACTTCCGTCGGAATGCCTTCCGGGACCTCTATATGGAGCCGGAACTGTCCGTCTTCGATCTTCCATGCCGACGTGATCCGCCCCTGGATGGAATCATATGAAGCTTCCGCATGGGTCAAAGTCCCGCCCGGGATCGG
>JAFVHC010000180.1 GCA_017474705.1 Bacillota bacterium | reverse complement strand
TTTCCGCTTCCATGGCGATGTGTACGCTTTCGAGGAAGGAACGATCATCTATCCGAACGAGCCGGTCATCACAGTCGTTGCGGATATCGTAGAAGCCCAGCTCATCGAGACGGAGATCCTGGCGCAGTTCAATCATCAGAGTCTGATCGCCACGAAGGCGCATCGCATCGTACGGGCGGCCGGCGGCCGTGGCGTTTCTGATTTCGGTGCCCGTCGGGCGCATGGCAATGATGCGGCCGTCAATGGGGCCCGTGCCTGCATGATCGGCGGCTGTGGCAGCACTGCGACAGTATTGGCGGGGCAGAAATTCGGTATCCCTGTCACGGGTACGATGGCGCACAGCTGGGTCATGCTGTATCAGGATGAGCTCACAGCGTTCCGTCGTTTCGCGGAGCGGTATCCGAACAACTGCATCCTTCTGGTCGACACGTATGACGTGGTGGGATCCGGTGTCCCCAATGCCATCAAGGTCTTCCAGGAGATGAAGGAGCAGGGTATACAGCCGGCCAACTATGGGATCCGCATCGACAGCGGCGACCTTGCCTATTTGTCGAAGAAAGCCCGCAGGATGCTGGACGTGGCAGACCTTACCGATGCGAAGATCATCGTGTCCAACAGCCTGGATGAAAACACGATCTCCTCTCTGCTGAAACAGGAAGCGCCGATCAATGCTTTCGGCGTGGGTGAGCGGATGATCACAGCCAAATCCGAGCCTGTCTTCGGCGGCGTATACAAGCTGTGCGCGGTCGGTCGGGACGGCGTCTGGGAGCCGCGTATCAAGATCTCCGATACGGTGGAGAAGACGACGAATCCCGGGTTGAAGGACGTGTACCGCATCTACGACGCGAACGGCATGGCCATAGCGGACCTGATCGTGCGTGCGGGAGAAAAAGTGGATGTACGGGAGGACTATCGTTTCGTCGATCCGGCCCGCCCGTGGAAGCAGCTGCGCTTCCAGAATTGTATGGCGAAGAAACTGCAGAAAAAGGTCGTAAAGAACGGCCGACGGACTTTTGATCCGGTGCCCGTACCGGAGATCGCGGCATTCGTCAAACGCCAGCTCGAGACCGAGATCTGGAAAGAGGAGCAGCGTTTCGAGAACCCGCATCCGCATTACCTGGATATGAGTCCGGCGTACTATCAGATGAAGATGGTCCTGCTCGGACAGGGCAAGTAAGCGTTGGGCTGATCAGCCACTGAAACGGAGGTTTTATGAAGATCACATTCATGGGTGCGGGCAGCACGGTCTTCGCCCGCAATGTACTGGGCGACTGTCTGTGCAGCGAGTATCTGCGGGATGCGGAATTCGCATTGTACGATATCGACGCAAAGCGCCTGGAAGAGAGCGCCGAGATCATCGGTATGATGAACAAGACGATGGGAAATACGGCGACCATCACCACCTGGCTGGGTGTGGAACAGCGCAAGGATGCGCTGCGGGGTGCAGACTTCGTCGTCAATGCTATTCAGGTGGGCTTGTATGATCCTTGCACCATCATCGATTTCGAGGTGCCGAAGAAGTATGGCCTGCGCCAGACGATCGGTGATACTTTGGGCATCGGCGGCATCATGCGGACGCTCAGGACCATCCCTGTCATGGCGGACTTCGCCCGGGATATGGAAGAAGTCTGTCCGGATGCCTGGTTCCTGAATTACACCAACCCCATGGCCATGCTGACCGGTTTCATGCTGCGCTACACCGGCATCAAGACGGTCGGTCTCTGCCACAGCGTACAGGTCTGCTCGAACGGACTCCTGCGGGCGTTGGGCATGGAAGAC
>JAFVHC010000017.1 GCA_017474705.1 Bacillota bacterium | reverse complement strand
TTTCACACTCCTTTTTCTATATCTCCTACTCCAAAAAGAATAAAAGCACGAAATCATTTGTGGCACATTACTTGATATATCTTAGAGGCAGGCGACAGAAAGTAGTCATTGGGGAGACCCGTCTTGCCGTTTACCTGATTTTTGTCACTACCGACCGGATACCAGGTAATCTTAAAAACCTTACCTGATATTTCTAATCTTGATTTTTCAACCAGGTAATTTTTCGCGTGATTTGGCCACTCAAGGCATTTTGTTACCTGATTTTTCTGCCACGTTTTTCTTCGCCCTGTAAACTTTTGTGCAATTCATCGTTTTTGTACATGGCAGGAGAAAGATACGCCCAGAAATACTGTCGCCTTTTTTCTTTTACAGTATTTTTGGACAGCCTCTGGAAATACCATGTAATCCTGACCATTCGGATACTGTCGATGTAAACACAGGAAAATCTGCAAAGTAATGGTCCTGATCGGACTACTGTCAATAGAATTACAACAGGCATCAGGAAGCAAATGATCTCTTTGAAACAGAATATATAAGGCAAAAAACTATGCCAATGATAGTCCAGGGGCTTTTCATAGCCTCTTTTTATATGGTGTTGGATGAAAATGGCTCACAGACAGCAGCTTCATAAAATTCTAAGAAAATCCAGAAAAAGTATTGACACCGCATAGGACTGTGCTATAATAAAATCAACATATGAACAATTGTTCAAATGAAAGGGGATCATAAGGTGAAAAAAACATATAAGATCGACGTAGACTGCGCCAATTGCGCCAATAAAATGGAGCAGGCCGCCAATGCAACGGAAGGTGTTAAGAGCGCTGTAGTCAATTTCATGACTTTGAAGATGCAGGTGGAGTTCGAAGACGGTGCGGATCGTGACGAGGTCATGCAGCGGGTGCTCGCCAACTGCAAAAAAGTTGAGGATGACTGTGAGATCTTCTTATGAATAAAAAGCAAAAACGCATGCTGCTCCGCATATTGATCGCGGCAGCATGCATTCTTTTGATAGAAATCATTACGCGGTTGGTGGAAGTGCCCGGCTGGGTACGTTTCGCCGCCTACATGATCCCATACTTCACCATCGGATACGACATCCTGCTGCGGGCGTGGAAGGGCATCCGCAAACGCCAGGTCTTTGATGAAAACTTCCTGATGGCGGTCGCTACAGTCGGTGCCATCCTCATCGGAGAATATGTCGAAGGTGTGGCCGTCATGTTGTTCTACCAGATCGGCGAACTGTTCCAAAGCTACGCCGTCGGACGGAGCCGTGCCAGTATCGGGGCACTGATGGACATACGACCGGACGTTGCGAACGTGGAACTGGAGGATGGTACTTCTGAAGAAACGGATCCGGACGACGTGGAGATCGGCACGGTCCTGCTGGTCCGACCCGGAGAGAAGATCCCGATCGACGGCGTCGTGGTCAGCGGCAGTTCTTCTCTGGACACCAGTGCCTTGACGGGTGAAAGTGTGCCCCGCACCGCGAAAGAGGGCGATGAGGTCCTCAGCGGTATGATCAACATGACGGGCGTGCTGCGCATCCGTACCACCAAGGAATTTGGCGAGTCCACTGCTTCGAAGATCCTGGAACTGGTCGAAAACGCGTCTTCGCGCAAGTCCCGTTCAGAGAATTTCATCTCGCGTTTTGCTCGTTACTATACGCCGGCAGTCTGCTACAGTGCTCTGGCATTGGCGGTGCTGCCGCCGGTGGTACGTCTGATCCTGGGGCAGGAAGCCATGTGGAGCCAGTGGCTGCTGCGCGCCTTGACTTTCCTGGTCATCAGCTGCCCCTGCGCCTTGGTCATCAGTATCCCATTGGGATTCTTCGCGGGGATCGGCGGAGCCGGCCGTGCCGGTGTACTGGTCAAAGGATCGGTATATCTGGAATCTCTGTCCAAGGTGAAGACCATGGTATTCGATAAGACCGGCACGCTTACACAGGGCGTCTTCGAAGTGACGGAGATGGAGCCTGTCGGAACGACAAGGGATGAACTGCTGGAAATGGCGGCCTATGCCGAATACCATAGCAACCATCCCATCGCCCTCAGCCTGAAGGAAGCCTATCTGCAGGAGATCCGGCCGGAGCGCATCGGTGCGGTGGAAGACGTCAGCGGAGAAGGCTTGATCGCGGACGTCGACGGTCATGAGATCGCCGTCGGGAATCTGAAACTGATGCGACGGGTCAAGGTCGCGCCGAAAGAGAACCAGCATCCCGGCACGGTCGTCTACGTAGCGAAGGACGAACAGTATCTGGGCAGTATCCTGATCAGCGATCGTGTCAAGGAGAACGCACAGGAAGCTCTGCGGCGGCTGAAGAAAGCCGGGGTGGAGCGCACGGTGATGCTTACGGGCGATCGCAGACAGGCGGGGGAAGCCGTTGCACAAGCGCTTGGCATCGATGAAGTGCGTGCGGAACTGATGCCGGCGGACAAGGTCGAGCAGGTGGAAGCGATGCTCAAGGATGGCAGGACCCTGGCCTTCGTGGGCGACGGTATCAATGACGCGCCGGTCCTGATGCGGGCCGACATCGGCATCGCCATGGGCGCGCTGGGTTCCGACGCCGCGATCGAAGCGGCCGATATCGTCCTGATGGACGACGATCCGCTGAAGATCTCCAAGGCGATCCGCATCGCGCGCAAATGCATGCGCATCGTGTATGAAAACATCGTATTCGCGATCGGTGTCAAACTGATCTGTCTGGTGCTGGGTGCGCTGGGCATCGCCGGCATGTGGCTGGCCATTTTCGCCGACGTGGGCGTCATGGTGATCGCAGTATTGAACGCGATCCGCACGCTTCGTGTAAAACATTTATAAGGAGTCGTTTATGTCTATTTTTGATATCGAACATTGTGATGTGCCGGAGGTCCATAAGGATCTGCTGCTGAAAGTGCAGAGCCGCCTGCCGGACGAGGACGCGCTTTATGATCTGGCGGAGCTCTTCAAGGTCTTCGGGGATTCCACGCGTATCCGCATCCTCTTCGCCCTGTTCGATCAGGAACTGTGCGTGTGCGACCTGGCTGCGGCTTTGAACATGACCCAGTCCGCGATCTCTCATCAGCTGCGCCTGCTCAAGCAGAGCCGACTGGTGCGCAGCCGCAGGGACGGTAAACAGGTCTTCTACGCGCTGGCGGACGATCATGTGCATTCCATCATCGACCAGGGTATGGAACACGTGCTGGAAGATTAAAATATGCTTTGACAATCATGATCAACATGCTTATAATAGGAGAGTGATACTCTGATAAGGAGCTTTAGACCAGCATGTTATTCAATACCAGTATCGGCGTGGATCTGGGCACATCCAGTGTGCTGATCTACATCCGCGGCAAAGGCATCGTCATGCGCGAGCCTTCCGTTCTCGCCATCGACACGGACCTGGACAGTCAGGTCGTGGCTGTCGGCGAAACCGCGCGGAAAATGATCGGTCGAACGCCGTCTCATATCATGACCATCAAACCCTTGAAAGAGGGCGTCATTTCAGATTACCGCTATGCGGAGAAGATGCTGAAATACTTCATCCAGAAGGCCATCGGCCGCCGGTTCCGCAACCCGGTCATTGCGGTGTGCGTGCCCAGCGGCGTTACCGAAGTGGAGCGCAAGGCGGTGCGTGACGCGGCAGTCGCGGCAGGTGCCAGACAGCCGGTGCACGTCATCGAGGAGCCCATCGCGGCGGCCATCGGCGCCGGGATCGATATCAATCGCCCGCGCGGCAGCATGATCGTCGACATCGGCGGCGGCACGTCCGACGTTGCCGTTCTGTCCATGGGCGGCGTCGTCGTTTCCAGTTCCGTCAAAACGGCGGGGGACAACTTCGATGAAGCGATCCAGCGTTATATCCGCAAGAAGTACAATATACTCATCGGCCAGCACACAGCGGAAGAAGTCAAGATCCGCATCGGTGCGGCTTCTGAAAAAGCCGAGCGGCGCACCATGGAAGTGCGCGGCCGCGATCTGATCAGCGGCCTGCCGGTGGGCAAGGTCATCGAGTCCCGCGAGATCGCTGAGGCGCTCAGCGAGCCATTGACCGTCATCATCGACGAAGTGCGCCACGTGCTGGAGCAGACGCCTCCGGAACTGGCAGCCGATGTCCACGAGAACGGTATCGTTCTGACCGGCGGCGGAAGCCTGCTGGCCGGTATGGACCGTCTCATGCAGGAAAAAGTCGGGGTCGATGTTTTCGTGGCTGAGGATGCGATCTCCTGCGTAGCCATCGGCACCGGACGGTACATCGAGCAGCTCGACAGCGGCCGCATGCGCGACGTGCGTGCGCAGGAGCAGGGCCGCACGAATGATAGAAAGAGGAAACCATTTTGAGACGTATCTTCTCATCTGAATCTGTTACCGAAGGGCATCCGGATAAGATCTGCGATCAGATCTCGGATGCCGTTCTTGACGCTATACTGGAACAGGATCCCATGGCCCGTGTGGCCTGTGAAACAGCAGTAACGACCGGTCTGGTCCTCGTCATGGGCGAGATCTCGACCGAATGCTACGTGGATATCCAGAAGATCGTGCGTGAGACCGTGCGGGAGATCGGTTATGACCGGGCCAAGTTCGGTTTCGACTGTGATACCTGCGCTGTGCTCACGGCCTTAGACGAGCAGTCTCCGGACATCGCCATGGGCGTGGATCAGTCGCTTGAGACAAAGGCTGGGCTGGAGCAGGATCAGCTCGGTGCCGGCGATCAGGGCATGATGTTCGGCTTCGCCTGTAAAGAAACACCGGAAATGATGCCCATGCCGATCGCGTTGGCGCATCGCCTGACCCGCCGTCTGTCGGAAGTCCGTAAGAGCGGGGTCCTGCCTTATCTGCGTCCCGACGGCAAGGCCATGGTCTCTGTGGAATACGAAGATGATGAGCCGATCCGGGTCAGGACCATCGTCGTCTCCAGCCAGCACAGTGAAGCCGTGCAGATCGAGGATCTGCGCGAAGATATCATCCGTGAAGTCATTTTGCCGATCATTCCGCAAAACCTGATCGACAGTGATACCGTCATCTATGTGAATCCCACCGGCCGATTCGTCATCGGCGGACCGCAGGGAGATTCTGGTCTGACAGGACGTAAGATCATCGTAGATACTTATGGTGGATACGCCAGCCATGGCGGCGGGGCTTTCTCCGGCAAAGATCCGACCAAGGTGGATCGTTCCGCAGCTTATGCAGCGCGCTATGTGGCCAAGAATCTGGTGGCGGCGGGGCTTTGCGAACGGGCGGAGATCCAGATCGCCTATGCCATCGGCGTTGCCGAACCGGTCTCGATCCTGATCGATACCCGCGGTACCGGCATCATGCCCGACGAGGAGATCGCTCAGATCGTAAAGAATGAATTCGACCTGCGTCCGGCGGCCATCATCCGCTCGCTGGATCTGCGGCGGCCCATCTACAAGCAGACCGCTGCCTACGGCCACTTCGGCCGGACCGATATCGATCTGCCCTGGGAGCGGACCGATCGTGTGGAAGCATTGAAGAAATATTGTTGATAACAGGGTGCAGAGCGATCTGCACTCTTTTGTTCAGAGGATATCAGGTTGGACAGAACAGAAAAGCAGATCACCGGTCTGGTCACAGAGGTGATCTACAGTAACGAAGACAACGGCTACCGCATCCTGGAGGTCGAAGTCGAGGGAGCGGAGCCGACGAAGAGCCGTACCGGCGGGCAGTTGGGGCTGAACGCTCGTATCACCGTGGTCGGCATCCTGCCGGACGTGCAGCCCGGTGAGACCATCGCGGCGGAAGGCGCCTGGAAGGTGCACAGCATCTATGGGGATCAGTTCGAGGTCGCGTCTTTCGAGCGTGTCATGCCGAAAACGGCGCAGCAGATCGAACGGTATCTGGGGTCCGGTGTCATCAAAGGGATCGGTGTGGCGCTGGCGCATCGTATCGTGGAGCGCTTCGGGGAACTGACCCTTGAAGTGATGGATCGGGAACCGGAACGCCTGTCCGAGATCAAGGGCATCAGCAAGCACGGCGCCATGGAGATCGCGGAACAGTTCGCGGAGCAGCACAAGCAGCGGGAAGCCATGCTCTTCATGCAGAAATATGACATCCCCATGTCCATGGGACTGCGCATCTACCGGCAGTATAAAGACAAGACCATTCAAGTGCTGGAGACGAATCCCTATCGTCTGGCGGAAGATATCCATGGCATCGGTTTCCGCAAGGCGGACCAGATCGCCCGGCTCATGGGTACACCGGAGCAGTCGCCTTTCCGCATCCGTGCGGCGGTGCAGTATGTGCTGCAGGAAGCAGCGGCCGAAGGCCATGTGTTCCTGCCGCGCAGCATCCTTGAGGACAAGATCTTCCGGCTCACCGAGGCCTCCGGCGTCCTGGTGGACAACGCCATTACAGAACTGGTGCTGGATCATCGTGTCCTGGAAAAGGAGGAGGACGGCCAGGATCGCGTCTTCCTGGCTTCTTATTATAATGCGGAGTCCGATACGGCCTACCGGCTGCTGGAACTGAAGAAGCAGGCACTGCCGTATCCGGACAATCTCTGCCGGCGCCTGTTGAAGGATGCAGAGGCGGGGGAGAAGATCGAACTGTCCGAAGAACAGCGGGAAGCGATCCTTGCTGCGCTGACCAACGGGGTGCAGGTGATCACCGGCGGTCCCGGCACCGGCAAGACTACGATCATCAATACACTGCTGAAGATCCTGGACGATCTGCAGGCAGAGGTCCTTCTGGCCGCGCCGACAGGCCGTGCTGCCAAGCGCATGACGGAGACCACCGGCCGCGACGCATCCACGGTGCATCGCATGCTGGAGATGCAGTATACAGAAGAGTCCTTTGGCGGCCGCGCCATGTTCCAGCGCAATGAAGAAAACCCACTGGAGGCGGACGTCATCATCGTGGACGAGATGTCGATGGTGGACATCCAGCTTATGCACAGCCTGCTCAAAGGCATCAGTCCGGGCACCCGTCTGATCCTGGTAGGCGACGCAGATCAGCTGCCTTCCGTCGGCCCCGGCAACGTCCTGCGGGACATCATCGCTTCCGATGCGGTGACTGTGGCCCGCCTCAGTCAGATCTACCGGCAGGCGGAGCAGAGCGACATCGTACTCAATGCCCACCGCATCAATGATGGACAGTATCCTGAATTCAACCGCCAGGGCACAGATTTCTTCCTGATGCGGCGCCGGCTGCGGGAGGAAGTGCCGCCGACGCTGGTCGACGCGATCCTGCATCGGATCCCGAAGTTCGCCAAGTGCTCGCCCACCGAAGACATCCAGGTGCTGACGCCCATGAAGCGCGGCATGCTGGGTGTAGAAGCATTGAATCCGATGCTGCAGGAGGCGTTGAATCCTAAAAGCCCGAAAAAGAACGAAATGGAGTACCGCGGTGTGACGTATCGCGAGGGCGATAAAGTCATGCAGGTACGCAACAATTACAATATGCCCTGGCGCGTGCTGAACCGCTATGGTTATCCCATCGAAGAAGGAGAAGGCGTCTTCAACGGGGATATCGGCCGCATCAAATCCATCGATCCGACAGACAAAACACTGACCGTGATCTTCGATGAGGCGCGGGAAGTGGAATATGATTATGCGTCTCTTGAGGAACTGGAGATGGCCTATGCCATTACGATCCATAAAGCGCAGGGCAGTGAAAGTCCTGTCATCGTGATCCCGCTTTTCAGTGGTCCGGATGTGCTTTTCACCCGCAATCTCCTGTATACGGCGGTCACCCGGGCGACGCGCTACTGCATCGTCGTGGGCAGTGAATCCATGGTGCAGCGCATGGTCGACAACGATACCCAGACGGTTCGTTATACAGCGTTGAAGACCCGTCTGCAGGAAGCGGCCGGGCTGGTCATATCACAGTCTCATAACCTTTCGATCGACGATTTTGCTTAAAACAGTAA
Organism: Bacillota bacterium; assembly: GCA_017474705.1. Lineage (GTDB taxonomy): Bacteria > Bacillota > Clostridia > Lachnospirales > Bianqueaceae > RUG159. The sequence continues at coordinate 2,503 of JAFVHC010000017.1, read as the reverse complement.
AGGAGGGCATGTGTCCGTCTTAAGCGACATTCTTTTTCCTAAGCGATGTTTCCTTTGCGCGCAGATCCTCCCGGCTTTTTCCGAAAGCATGCTCTGCACGGAATGTGACCTGGGAGCGTATCGCATCAGCGAGCCGCGCTGTCGTCTGTGTTCGGGTCCGGTCCCGGAGGGAGCAGGGGGACGGTGCGGTCTGCGTGTCCTGTCTCATGCATGGATCGACGGTGTCCGGCCGAGCGCTGCTGCGCTATACCGATGGGGCTCGGGAATCCATCCATCGGTTCAAGTATGAGGATCAATGGTCCTATGCACCAGCCTATGCCGGACTGGCGGCGGAGGAGGAACCAGCCGCCTTCCGGGACGCTGCGTGCCTGGTCCCTATACCGATCCACAAAAGCCGCATGAGGACCCGCGGCTATAATCAGGCTTTGGTACTGGCGGAAGCCTTGTCGAGGGAGACCGGCATCCCCGTCTGCGACGTACTGGTGCGGCGGCGCGCGACCGCTGTCCAGAACCAGCTGTCTTCCCACGCCCGCAGGGAGAACATGCGTGATGCTTTCGCTCTTGTACCGCAGGCAGAAGAAATGATACATAGTCTGCCGCCGGGCGACCTGCTGCTGATCGATGATATTTATACATCGGGCAGTACGATCGAGGAAGCGGCGCGTACTTTGGAGCAGACTTTGGACGGCAGAAAGGTCCGATTCTTTACTCTGGCCTTGAAGACCGTGTCTTCACAGGGGCACAGTTCAGTAACAATATAGCAAAAAAACCCGTAAGAAAGCGAAAAAACTGCTTGACTTCATGAACCCCCGTGCTACAATCATTAGGCAACGCTGAAGGGTTCTTTTTTTTTGCGCAGCGAGCCCGACAAACGCTGAAGAGTAGAAACGCAAGCGCTGGCGTTTGCGTTTCCACTCTTCAGCACTTGGCGGGCGTAGGACATGAGCACCCGAAGGGTGCGAATGTACGACGCGCAAGGTGCGTAAGCGCCTTGTGCTCGCGGAGATCCGGGGATACGATACTCGGATCTATGCAGAAAGACAAAGCCCTGCAAGGCAGATGCGACAAGATCAACCAATGGAGGTGGAAGTTGTGCGTACTAGAATCACGTTAGAGTGCACAGAGTGTAAACAGCGGAATTACAACACGATGAAAGACAAAAAAGCACACCCCGACAGGATGGAAACCAAAAAGTACTGCCGTTTCTGTCAGCGTCATACCCTTCATAAAGAGACCCGCTAAGGTCTGACGAAGGAGGCATTACGTTGTCATTTAAATGGAAAGAGCTGAAAAGCGAGTGGAAAAGGATCGTCTGGCCCACTAAGAAAGAACTTGCTCAGAAAACCGGACTCGTCATCGTATTTTGCGCAGTATTTTCTGCGATCATCGGTTTGTTCGATTTTGTATTTTACAAATTGCGCACGTTGATCCAGGGAATCTTTGTTAAATAACGAGGAAGAGCTATGGCAGAAGAAGTAAAAGAAGCAAAATGGTATGCGGTGCATACCTACTCCGGTTACGAGAACAAGGTCAAAGCGAACATCGAAAAGTCCGTCGATAACCGCGGCATGCAGGATCAGATCCTGGAAGTAGCGGTTCCGATGGAGGACTGCATCGAGGAACGCAACGGCAGACAGGTCGTCGTTCAGCGTAAGATCTTCCCCGGCTACGTTCTGGTCAAGATGGCCATGAACGAGAACACCTGGTACGTCGTCCGCAATATCCGCGGCGTCACAGGGTTTGTAGGTCCCGGATCTGATCCGGTGCCTCTGTCCGACGAGGAGATCGACCGTCTCGGCATCCACGGCACGGTCCGTAAGATCCGCTTCGAAGTCGGCGAGAGCGTGAACGTCATCGACGGTCCCATCACGGGCGTCGGCCGCATCACCTCGATCGACGAAGCGACGGAAACGGTCATCGTGTCCCTGACCCTCTTCGGAGGCCAGGAGACGCCGGTCGAACTGAACTTCCGACAGATCGCGAAGATCAGCTGAAAATCGTATGGATTTCTAAACTATTGGAGGTAAATAACACATGGCAAAGAAAGTTACTGGCTATATCAAGCTGCAGATCCCGGGCGGCAAGGCTACACCGGCACCTCCGGTGGGTCCGGCTCTGGGTCAGCACGGCGTCAATATCGCGCAGTTCACGAAAGAGTTCAATGCGAGAACTGCGAATGCGGCCGGCATGATCACCCCCGTCGTGATCACTGTTTATCAGGACCGCAGCTTTACATTCATCACCAAGACACCGCCGGCGGCGGTTCTGATCAAGAAGGCTTGCGGTATCGAATCCGGTTCCGGCAGCCCGAAGGCGACCAAGGTCGCGAAGATCACCAAGGCTCAGGTCCAGGAGATCGCTGAGCTGAAGATGCCCGATCTGAATGCCGGCAGCCTGGAAGCTGCTATGAGCATGATCGCCGGCACTGCCCGCAGCATGGGCGTAGTCGTAGTCGACTAAATCATATCGACCGTAATTACGGCCCGGACGTTATCGTGTTCGT
>JAFVHC010000179.1 GCA_017474705.1 Bacillota bacterium | reverse complement strand
CACCAAGAATACCAATCCCAAGGACACGCGCTTCAATTTTGTCACCCTGACGGAAAAGGGTGAAGGTGTCGTCAGCTTCAGCCGACAGTTATTTGCCGACATCGACCACGAACTGTTCGAGGGCTTCAACGAAGAAGAACTTTCCGTACTCAACGGATATCTGACCCGCATTCTCGACAATCTGAAGCGGATCGAGGAGACCCGGCCGTTCCAAACTATGGAGTAAAGGCAGATCATGAACGCACAAGCATTTTTACAACAGGTCCGGGATACGGAAGCACCGTACGGGACCGCCGTTCTTTGGTGGATGGGCCAGATGGGCCTTTGGGTCAAATTAGGCCAGACCGTCCTCAGCATCGACTATTTCGCAAATCCCCGCGAAGACCGCCTGACACCCGCCTGGGTACCGGCAGAAGAAGTCACCGGGATCGACGTCTTCCTGGGCACCCATGACCATGAGGATCATATCGATCATCCATCTTGGCAGATCTGGGCCAGGACCTGCCCCGAAGCCAGCTTCGTCTTTCCGAAGCTGCATACCGCAAGCATTCTTGCCGACGGTATTTCTGAAGATCGTCAGCTGGGCCTGACCGATGGTGCCAGTGTACAGTACAAGGATATCACGATCCATGCTATCGCTTCTGCCCATGAATTCCTGGATCAGGATCCGGAGACCGGGTACTATCCGGCATTGCAGTATATCATCGAGGGCAATGGCGTGCGCCTGTATCATGCGGGCGATACGCTGCGCTATGAGGGCATGCTTGGCAAGCTCCAGAGCTTCGGCACCTTTGATGCTATGTTGGTGCCCATCAATGGGCGCGATGCTGAACGCTATCTGCGCAACTGCATCGGCAACATGACCTTCCAGGAATCGGTCGATCTGGCCGGCGAGCTGATGCCCCGTCTGGTCATCCCCGGCCATTGGGATATGTTCCCCGGCAATACTGCGGATCCCACAGACTTTTCCACCTACCTCGAGGCGAAATACGGCGACAAGGTCCCTTGCCTCATCCCGAAGCATCTGGAACCGATCGTCATTCAACATTAAGAGAAAAACCCGGCACATCAAACGATGTGTCGGGTCCTTTTTTTGTTGCGTTCGAGGACGCCGTCCAGGGATTCCTGCTCGAACTGCTTGGAATACAACGTGTGATAGTACCCCTTGGCTTTCAGCAGTTCTTCATGCGTGCCCCGCTCCACGATGCGGCCGTCACGCACGACCAGGATCAGGTCGGCGTTGCGGATCGTTGAAAGGCGATGGGCGATCAGGAAGGACGTGCGGTCTTTCAGCAGATATTCGATCGCGTTCTGGATCATCTGCTCGGTCTGCGTGTCGATGGAACTGGTCGCTTCATCCAGCACGAAGATGCGGGGATCCGCCAGAACGGCACGGGCAAAGGAGATCAACTGTTTTTCACCGGTCGACAGGCGGTCACCGCCCTCGCCGACTTCACTGTTCCAGCCGTTCTCCAGCTTATCTACCACTGTATCCGCCGAAACCGCCTTCGCTGCGGCTTTGACCTCTTCATCCGTCGCATCCAGTCTTCCGTATCGGATGTTCTCCATGACCGTGCCGGAGAAAAGATGCGGGCTCTGCAGCACGTAGCCGATACTGGAATGCAGCCACAGCTGGCTGCGTTCTTTATAGTCCCGACCGTCGACCAGGATCTGACCGGAGGTGGGTTCGAAGAAACGACAGGCCAGGTTGACCAGTGTGCTCTTGCCGGCACCGGTCTCACCTACGATAGCGACCGTTGTGCCCGCCGGGATCTTCAGATTGAAGTGGCTCAGGACCTCTTCATTGCCATCCGGATACTGGAACGATACATCGCGGAACTCGATCTCGCCTTTGATCTCTTCCCAATTCTCCCGTTTCGGCTCCAGCGTGGTGCCGTACTTTTCGATGACTTCCGGCGTATCCACGATCAGCGGCTTCTCATCGACCAGTCCGAAGACGCGTTCGATGTTGGCCTGCATGGAAATAGCTTCCGACAGGTTGGCGGAAATGTTCTGGATGGGTTCGAAGATATTGACCGCATAGGCGGTGAAGGCCGTCAGCGTACCGATGAGCATGGTATCCTTGAGCACCATCTGACCGCCGCGCATCAGCACGACCACCGTGATGCAGGAGCTCAGCAGCAGGACCAGCGGGATGAAGATGGCACGCAGGCGGGCTGCGCGTACACCGGCCACCCGCATCTCCATAGTCGTGGACTTGAATTCGCGGGTATTTTTCTCCTCGATGACCAGGGTCTTCGATGTCTTCGCACCGGTGATCCCTTCGTTGAAACCACTGGTGATATTGGAATTGAGCTTACGGACTTTACGGTTCCAGTACAGGATGCGTTTCTGGAAGAACAGTGTAAGGATGACCAGCATAGGCACAACGATCATGACGATCAAGGCCAGCCGCCAGTTCAGCATCAGCATGGCACCAAAGACGCCCAGTACATAGATCAGCTGCCAGAGCATATCCGGGACCGCCCACGCCAGCGTTCCGGCGATGCGGTTGGTATCGCTCATGACGCGTGCCAGGATGTAACCCACCGGCGTCACGTTATAATATGACAGGGACAGATCCTGCAGGTGGTTGAAGAGCTGGCTCTTCATGTCCCGTCCCATCTTCATTTCCACGACCATGCAGCCGCGGCAGAAGACCCAGGTGTAGAAGGACTGGAACAGGATGCAGGCAAAGTACAGCGCAATGAACGACCCCATACCGTTCGTCGTCTTGCCGACGATGAAATGGTTGATCGCATATCGCTGGAACAGCGGGATAATGATATCGATGCCCGCGCAGATGATATTGCCGCTGATGATCAGCAGGATCAGACCGCGGTACGGCCGCATGAACGGCAGGAGCCGCTTCCAGATCTTGATATCGAACGACTTATTATACTCAACGTCATCTCTGGGCATCTTCTTCACCTCCTTCACCAAGCAGCGCACGATCGTCCGCGCTCATCTGGATCTCATAAATATCGCGGTACATACCAGGCTGCCGGATCAGCTCCTGATGGGTACCGATGGCTTCCACGGCTCCATCTTTCAGGACCAGGATCCTGTCTGCCTGCATCAACGTGGTGATGCGGTGCGAGATCAGGATGACCGTAGCGTCGCTCATACGTTCCTTCAGTGCGTGCCGGATCTTGACGTCGGTCTCCGCGTCGACCGCGGACAGCGAGTCATCGAAGATCATGATCGGTGCCTTCTGCATGAGCATACGGGCGATGGCCACACGCTGCTTCTGACCGCCGGAGAGGGTCACGCCGCGCTCACCGACGATGGTATCGTACCCTTCGGTGAAGGTATCGATCGCCTCATCGACGCACGCGACTTCACTGGCCTCGCGGAT
>JAFVHC010000178.1 GCA_017474705.1 Bacillota bacterium | reverse complement strand
TGGTCGCCGGCCGCATCTGTTCAGCAATACCACGATCGGTCAGAGCGTCAGTTCCGGTGCTGTTCCTGCCTTTATTTCCTTCATCCATGGCCGCATCATCGAGATCCCTTTCCACTTGTATATCATCATCCATTACCTTCTGGAAGCGTTCAAGATCTGCGTGGTGTCCATCATCACATTGATGTTCGCGACCCTGACGGAATCCGTGGCGGTCCCGATGCTGGTCATGCTGCTGCTTTCTCTGGCGGGTCCTGCGATCTACAGTACGATCTACACATATGTGTACCCCGCTGGCATTCTGAGGTACATGCTGTTCGGCAATCTTGAACTGATCCAGTATATCCAAAGCACGCCGATCGCACCGTATCCCACCTATATAACCTCGATCATCGTCATTGCATTCTGTTGCCTGGCGTCGATCATCCTATACTTCGCAGCGTTCAAGTATAAGGAAATGCCGAATTGATCTGACATGTTCCTGAAACAATAAAAGTGCCGATATACCCTGGGAAAAAGGTATATCGGCACTTGTTTTGATTGGCAGGAACTATCGCTCGTTCCACTTTTCCTTTACTTTGCGCATCCACGGACTGATGTATTTGTTGATCAGGTCTGCACCGTAATTCATGATCTGAGTGATCGTGCGGATCGTCGGAACGGCCAGCAGCATAAATACGATGAATACCAGCCAGCTGCCCAGAGAAAGCGACGTCAGATCGAAGAAGCGACCAAGGCCAAGAACGCCGATCAGGAAGCCGGCAAACATCGTGCCCCAAAGGACGCGGCGCTTCAGATTGAACGGCGTACAGACGCGCCAGAGCATCAGGAATCCGACAAAGCCCATCAGGATCACGCAGATCGTGGAGCTCTCATCATCCGGCATTTTGAAGACGTAGGCAAAGAGCAGAGTACCGCAGATCAGGAAGACGTTCGTTAATCCGGCCGGCATAGCTTTGAACAGGACGTTTTTCAGGAAATGACCTTTCACGCGTTCCGTATTCGGCGCGAGTGCCAGGAAAAACGACGGTGTACCGATGGTCAGCGTACTGATGAGGGACAGCTGCATAGGCGTCAATGGGTAGGTGAGCGGGATGAACAGAGCAAGAAAGGCTACGAAGAAAGAGAAGATATTTTTGACCAGGAACAGGGAAGCGGCTCGTTCGATATTGTTGACGACGCGGCGTCCCTCAGCAACTACGGAGGGCATGGCGGCAAAATTGGAATCCAGGAGCACAAGCTGAGAAACCTGTGCTGCGGCATCGCTGCCGGAAGCCATCGCGATACTGCAGTCGGCAGACTTAAGCGCGAGCAGATCATTGACACCATCGCCGGTCATCGCTACGTGATGTCCATGTTTCTTCATGGAGAGCACGAACTGGCGCTTCTGTTCCGGAGTGACACGGCCAAAGACGGTATAAGTCTCCATCGCTTCATCGATCAATTCGTCGGTAGTCAAGGTGGTGGCATCGACGTATTTTGCCGCGTTCGCGATCCCGGCCTGTTCAGCGATGCGGGAAACGGTCAGCGGATTATCGCCGGAGATGACCTTGATGTTGACACCTTGCTCCGCAAAGAATCCGAAAGTGCTCTTTGCCTCGGCACGAATGGGGTTCATCAGCATGATGAGCGCCAACGGCACCGGATTTTCGGGAAGAGCGCCATGGTAAGCCTCATCCGCGCGGGTCAGCAGCAGGACACGCTTGCCCTGTTCCGCATACTGCCCGATCGTCTGCTGCAGGGTTTCATCCATTTGGGGCATCAGGAATTCCGGCGCTCCGATGTAATAGCTTTCATTATCTTCGAAGAAGACGGCACTGCATTTGGTAACGGAAGAGAAAGGAAGGATAGAGACCGCTCGGCGCGGGGAGGGGATATCGTATTCCGCCTTCAACGCCTGCATAGTGATGTTTTCCGCCGGCAGGGCACCGGTCACAAAACCAAGGATATGCCGGATCTCAGAGTCACTGTAGTTAGGATGGATGGTGCGCAGATCGGTGACCATCATATCCGGTTCGGTGATGGTACCGGTCTTATCTACACACAGCACGTCCACACGGGCCAATGTGTCGATGCAGCCCATATCATGGACCAATGTCTTTTTCTGTCCCAGACGGATGACGCTGACGGCCAGTGCAACGCTGGTCAGCAGATACAATCCCTCAGGGATCATACCGATCAGACTGGCGACGGTGGAGACCACGGAATCTGTCAGCGGGTTGCCGAGCACTTTCCAGGAACGATAGAAAACGATGAGGCCCAGAGGGATGATCAGGAAACCGATGACCTGGATCAAACGCGAGAGGGCACGGAGCATTTCAGACTGGGTCTTCTTCTTTTTCTGCTTGGCTTCGATGGTGAGCCGTGCGGCGAAAGAATCCGCACCAACCTGCTGCAGCACGGCGATGCAGTAGCCGGAAACGACGTAACTGCCGGAATACAGGGAATCGTCGACGTTTTTCGTGACTTCGTCGGATTCGCCGGTAATGAGGGATTCATTGACCTGCACCTGGCCGTTCAGAACGATGGCATCCGCGGGGATCTGGTTGCCTGCGCCAAGTACGATCAGATCGTCGATGACCAGCTGATCCACCGGGATCTGCTGCCGCTGCCCGGATCGCACCACAGTGGCGTGCGGTGCAGATATGACGGTAAGCTGATCCAATACCTTTTTGGCGCGCAGCTCCTGAACGATACCGATGACCGTATTCACGATGACGACGGGCATGAAGAGCAGGTTTTTATAAGAGCCGACGGCTATGATCGCCGCGGCGAGAAGAATGAACAGTAGATTGAAGAACGTGAATACGTTGCTTTTGATGATTTGCTTGACGGAATGGCTGGTATCCTCGGGCATGACGTTGGTATACCCGTTTTCCATTCGGATCCGCACCTGACTGTCGGTGAGACCTTGCTCGATCGGCGGTGTGACACGTTCGATCTCGACTCGCTGCGGTTGGATCTCAGCTTGCTTTTTCATATATGCCTCCGTGATTTCGAAATAGTACCGAATAGTATTGTATATTAATTATTGTCAAATTTCAATTACAATTGCATTACAGAGTGAAAAAGTGTAAAATAGACCCAGTTATCAGTGATGAGGAGGGGCTTGTTATGATCCAGGCTGCGATATTCGATCTTGATGGTACATTGCTCAATACACTGCCTTCCATTGCCTATTATGGCAATAGAGCATTGAAACTTCATGGGCTTCCAGAGATCGAAACTGAGAAATACAAAATGCTTGTGGGAGAAGGGGCGAAACTGCTCGTTGAACGGATGCTCAGCACAGTAGGGGCCGATCCCTCGATGTTCGATGCGGTATATGCGGATTACCGCGCTGCCTATGATGCGGATCCGGCCAATAAGACTGCGTATTACGACGGGATCCTGGATCTTTTGGGAGCTTTCCAGAAATGGGGCATCCCTATGGCGGTCTTTTCCAATAAGCCGGAAGCGCAGGTAGAAGGCGTACTGAAAGCGTTCTTCCCGGAAGACCTGTTCAAGATGATCCTG
>JAFVHC010000177.1 GCA_017474705.1 Bacillota bacterium | reverse complement strand
TCGTCCGATCGGTCTTCATTCATATTTCTTCATTGCTTCGCTGACGTCCTTTCGGAAGCCGTCCATGGTATAGTCCGTTCCCATCGCCAACCACAGATTCTCCGGATCTCCATGGTCAGAGGAGACCCCGCGCTCGAACCCTTCATGATGAGAGACCACGACTCCGTCCTCCAAAGGATCCAGGTCGAAGCGGACGCAAAGCATCGCGAACAATTCTACCGCTGAACTGTAGGTTCGGGCAACCGCTGCCCCCGCCTCCTCATCATCGTAGCATTCGATCGAGTCCCGGTCGATCCAGTTGATGTTCGCGGACTCACACATCTCCACACCGATATAATAGTCATTGCCGCAGCCCTTCGGTCCTTTCCAGCAATGATTGGCCCGTGTCGTCCATGGCAGTGCCTGATATACGGCCCCGGTATCCGCATCGATGAACGCGTGGATCGAGGCTCTGATATACTCCGGGTCGTTCCATCGGTTGATGAAGGCCATAGCGGAAGGCTGCGGGCAGTTGACACTGTGCAGCATCAGGCCTCTGACTCTGAGCTGTCTGTTTTCCTTATATCGGGGATTCTCAGTCATATAGCACTGGCGCAATTCCTGTCCGCATATTTCAGGGGCGTGCACCGTGACTTTGATCGTCTGCGTTTCGGCCGCTTCGGTCTCAGTTCCATCGCATGTGACCGTGATCTCGGCCGTGCCGATGAATTCCTTAGCGATCGTGACCTTGCCCATATGGCTGACACGCACTTGTTTTGTGTCAGAACTGTACATTACCTTTCGGCCGCTGTCCCTGAGTTCCGTCCGGAGCCTGAACCATTGCTTGTACACGGAATACGGCCGCACGATCTCCTCCTGGTCCTCCGCATACAATGTTTCCGCGGAAACAGTCGGCACCGATGGCACACAAAGAATAGCGACAAGTACGAGCGCTGTTATCGTTCTGAATAACTTCCGCATCCTGATTTGTTCCTATTTGTATTTCTGCATTGCTTTTTTAACGGCTTTCCGGAAACCGTCCATCGTATAGTTCACGCCCAGCAGCTTCCAGATGTTTTCCGGATCACCATGATCGGAGGCGATGCCCATCAGGTTCCCCTCGTTATGGGAAATGATGACGCCCTTCTTCATCGGGTCCAGATCGAACTGCACGCATAACATGGCGAACAGATCCACAGCGGACTTATACGTCCTTTTTACAGCGGCTCTCGCCTTTTTCTTATTTGAGCACTTGATCTTGTTCCAGCGGACCCATTCGATATAGGACGACTCGCACATCTCTACACCGATGTACATCTCATTGCCGCAGCCTTTCGGCCCTTTCCAGCAATGATTGGCCTGGATCGTCCACGGCAGCGTCTGGTATACTTCCCCGGTATTCGCATCGATGAACGCATGGATCGATGCACTGGTATAACCCGGATCATTCCAGTTTTTGATGAAGACGAGTGCCGAAGGTTGTGGACAGTTGACACTGTGCAGCATCAGGCCCTTCACTTCCAGCGGAATCTTGGCCTTATACTTTGGATTCTTGGTCATATATTTCTGGATCAGGGCTTTGCCTGCCAGAACAGGGGCTTTGACCGTGACTTTGATCGTTTTGGTAGTAGTCGCAGCGTTCCTCGTTTCTTCACAGGTAACGGTGATCTTTGCCGTGCCGATGAACTCCTTGGCAATGGTGACCTTGCCCTTGGAATTGACCTTGACTTTTGTCGTATTGGATGTATATGTCAGTTTCGCCGCAGTATCGATGAGCTGCGGCCGCAAATAGAACGACTGCTTCCGCACCGTATACGGCCGGGTCACATTGCTCAGCGTGATCTTGTTATATACCCTTTTGATCTTGAAATATTTGGAGATCGATCCGGAATACTGGCCTATACCGGTCACGCGAACGCGGGCTTTTTTCCCGGCATTGATGTTATTTTCATAGATCAGTTCATAATCCACGCCCTCTATGAGCGTTCGGTCTCCGTACATCACTGTGATCGTCGGTCTTCGTTCCGTTCCATTGTACTTCAACGCTTCGATCGGTCCGATCTCGGCGTCTTTCAGATCGTAAACGGGGTCCGGATCTTCGGTCGGTTCATCGGTCGGATCTTCGGTCGGTCCTTCGATCGGTTCATCGGTCGATCCTTCGGTCAGATCTTCATCAGGTCCTTCCTCCGCTATCTGAGGGTCTTCCGCGGGATCCGCCGTCTCCGAAAGAGTATCCTCCTCCGGCGATTCCTCCTGCATCTGCTCCGGACTTTGTCCTTCCTCTGCAAAGACCTCCGCGATCATACCTATAGAAAAAAGTAAAACTAAAAGCCATGCCATTGCTCTCCTGCAATTGATCTTCATATCGTTCTCCCCCGATCAGATGAGTATTTCAAACATATCGTTTTCTTTGATTTTTGTCAAGGACAAGCAATCATGGTCATTATGAAAAACTCCCATATCGAGGATATGGGAGCCTAATCGTCTTTCGATATGATCAGTTGAATACACGTAGGATGCCTTTGACGTTCGAATGGAACGATGCCTTGATATCGGAAACCATGACACGGTTCGGCCAGGATTCGATGACCTTGTTGTTGCCCAGATAGATCGCCGAATGGATGACCGTTCCACTGGAATTCTGATAAATGACGATATCGCCGCGCTTACGATCCGCATACGATACGTGTTTGAGATATGGAGACTTCCAGATATTGGCTGACTCATATTCATAATCCACATGCGCGTGACGTACCGGGTTGATCGGTGTCATATCGATACCGACCGCGAACAATGCCTGCATGACCAGACCGCTGCAGTCGATGCCCTTGCCCGGAGCACCGGAGGCGCCGATCACATAATCATCGCCCAGATAATCATAAGCGCGATCGATCATGATCTCGATCAGCTCTGCTTTCGTATTGTAGATCGATCCCTGATTCGGGGAAGCATAACCCCCAAGGCTCAGCCACTGTTTCTTGGTGAAACCCATGGCTTTCCAGGTGTTGATCCCGACGATGCCGTCGACCTTCAACCCATGTGCGCGCTGAAAATCCTTGACACGCTCTTTGACGTAACTGGTGTAGAGAGAACCATACATACCTACACCATTGCTGATGCCCAGGTACTTCAGCACCGCACGGGTCTTTAAGCCTTCGGACCCTATATCCAGATTGTAGCCCGCGCCTTTCAGCTGGATATCCGTGCTCTGGATCTGATAGTATCCCTTCGGATTCTGATACTTGCGGTCTTTCCACTCCAGTTTGCCGGTCTTTTTGTTGAAATAATAGATATGGCCTTTGATCGTCTTCTCGCCAAACGCCTGACGTCCCTTACTGTCGTAGTAGATCTTGTAGGTCTTGCCCTTTTTATCGGTCTTCTTGACGAATTTGGATTTCGCCATAGCACCGACCTTGCTGCTGAAGTGATATTTGTATTTACCGATCGTCTGATCGCCGAAAAGTTTGTGACCAGACTTATCGAAATATACTGTATATTTCGTTCCCTTAGAGTTCGTCAGTTCGATGAACTTGTTTTTGACCATGATATTGGTCTTTTTATCGAAATAATAGTAATAGCTGCCGATCTTATGCTGGCCGCTGTACAGGACGCCCTTGGAAGAAGCGTAATACTTGTTGCCATCGATCGTATTCCAGCCCTTGAGCCGTACGCCCTTGGAACTCAACAGATACTTCTTCCCGGAGATCGTGGTGATACCGGTCGCCATAACACCCGTAGAAGGGGTGAAATAATAGACGTTGCCCTCGATCGTCTGCCACCCCGTCAGCTGGACACCATTTTCATCGAAAGCATATTTTTTCTTGCTGATCGTCGTGATCCCGACCGTTGCCACACCGGTACCCGGATAAAAATAATACTTCTTTCCATTGATGGTCTGCCAGCCGCTCTGCACTGCGCCTGTTTCTTCGGAAGAATAGTAGATATGACCTTCCTCGTCCTCCTGAAGACCATAGAGCAAATAACCGGTCTCACTATCGAACAGGTAGAGATCCTCGCCGATCGCCTGGATGCCGTACAATGGCACATCATCGACCCAGTACTGTTTCCCATTGGTAAGTTCCTTCCAACCGGTGTAAGGTCCTGCTTCCTGCTCCTGATCGGCAGATCCTTCTCCTTCTGCAGGCGCAGCAGGCTCTTCAGGTTCAGTCTCCGCAGCGGATCCTTCCGCCGGAGTTTCTTCTTCCGAAGTCTCATCCGATGGAGCCGCTTCCTCCTGCTCCTCCTGTACTGTAATTTCCGTTGGTTCTTCGCTTTCCTCCGCAAATACGACAGGCTGGAAGGCGGAACAGAGGATCACTGCCGCCAGCATCCAAGATAGAATAGAATATATATGTTTTTGTGACATAACAAAAAACTCCTCGACACTTAGGATATGACCATTGTAACCAATAATACCTTAAGAGTCAAGGAGTTTCTCATTCACCGGATCATGTAGCCGGCCTTTTTCAACGTGTTCTTCAGGAGCGGTCCAAGCAGGACTGTGATCACGATCTTTGCTGCATCCCCCGGAATAAAAGGTATGACACCGGCTGCCAATCCCTCACGGAAGCTCATCTGCAATTGCTTTGCCAGCCATAGGGTGCCAAGTGCGTACAAGATGGCTGTACCCAGGACCATCCCTACGACCAGACTGAATATGTCGGAATAGTGATCCGCAAACCAGCCTGTAAGCACAGCCAACGGCAGATACCCGAGCAGGTAACCGCCCGTAGGACCGACAAGGGCAGCTGCTCCTGCACTGTAGCCGGCAAAAACAGGTACACCGATCGCTCCGAGAAGCATGTAG
>JAFVHC010000176.1 GCA_017474705.1 Bacillota bacterium | reverse complement strand
TCTCCTTTTCGTTTTCTTTTTATGTTGAAGTTTTCTGAGTGGTTCGATTTATGATCCTTCCAAAAGCACCAGATCGAATTCTTCCGGCAGGAACCGCGGGCAGACGTTCTCCTTGGTAGAAATGACGGATGATGCAAGGCGGGTGCCGATCACAACAGCTTCCTGCAGCGTTTTTCCATAGGTCAGACCAATGGCCACTCCGGCAAAGAAACTATCTCCGGCTCCGGTCGTATCGATCACATCCACCTTCTGCGATGCACAGAAACCGGATCCTCCTCCTTTTTCTGCGAAAACAGCTCCATCGACACCCATCGTCACCACCATCTGCGGGATCTGTGCGGACAGGATACGCTTCTCCAGGATCTGCTGCATCTCAAAGGGCTCTTTGCCTTCATAATCTTCGGAGAACAGCAGCCCTGCTTCCTGAAGGTTGCAGACGAAACAAGAGACCCTCTTGAGCAGATCTCTGCGTGCCAACGCGATGGACATATTGGATACGACAGCGTAGACCTTCTTCTCATACTTCTCCGCCAGTACGAAGACCTTTTTGAGCAGATCCACCTCCACGTCGAATTCCACGACGACACTGTCACACTTGCTGAAGATCTCGTCGCCCTTCGTTTCCAGCACTTCTTCCAGTGCCGACAGATCAGGTCGATTGGAGATCGAACCGATCACATCCCCCTGATTGTCAAAGATCGCCAGCCAGGTTCCGAGACCGTTCTCCGCGCGTACGGCATAATCCATGTTGACCTGATGCTTTTTCAGTTTCTCGATCACGTCGGTGCTGGTGCCGCTATCATCCAGCACCGTCAGAAAGATCGGTCTCAGTTCGACGTTGGCGATATCCTCCGCTACGTTACGCCCGACACCACCGTGCACCTGGATCACCCGGCCGGCATTCCGTCCGCCTGGAATATACTGCGCATTCGGATAACCTTTGATATCAACGAATGAAGCTCCTATCACAAGGATGCCCATCAGTATCCCTCCCATGTTTCTATCATCGTAAGAACGTCCTCGTCCGGTCCGAAGATCGTTACATACCCTTGCAGCGTACCCGCCTTGGCACGCAGTGTACGCGAATGCCTGCTGATCAGGATCAACGCTTTATGCTTACTGTTTTTAGCTTCCTGGATCAGATTCGCACCGGCGGAATTCCCATCAAACGCGATCAAGACAGAGGGTCTGCGCTTGAAGATCTCATAAGAAATACTTTTATAAAGCCCCATACTTGAGGACTCGATCGAGACCCGGACCTTCAGACCGCTGCGGATCACGCGTACCTTTTCAGGCTGATTGATCCGGCTCGGCACAAATGCATAAATCCGGAACCTGCCTTGATTTTGTTCGATCAGATACCGCTCCTGTCCGGTCACGCGATGACCAGTCACGAAGAAATATTTCTCAGGATCGAGTCTGTTCAACAGAGAATCGATCAGACGTCTGTCGGGATCCTGGATCTTGGTGGTATGCTGATCGTTATTGAAACTGCCTCCGGCAATGATGATCGGCATACCGGTCTCAGGCAGTTCTTCGATATAAGAAGAAAGTGACAGCGCCGCTTCCGGTTTATGTGCTACTTTCCATATTTCAGGACCTGCTCCGGCTTCCGCAGCGATCCTCTTCTTCAACCATGGACCCGGCTGCTCCGCTCCGAGCTGATTTTTGAATCTTGCCACTTTGGCCCGGAAAGTATCCTCGCTTTCAAGGATGATCCTTTTCTCTGTTGCCGTCATCTTAAGCAGATCATCGATATCCAATTTCAGGAGTTTCTCCAGCGCCAATTCTTCATCGATGGAATCCGTTCCATACAAAGCGCCGCCATCGGTTCCCTGTACACAACCGATCCCCGCGCGGAGATAGG
>JAFVHC010000175.1 GCA_017474705.1 Bacillota bacterium | reverse complement strand
AATCCTCGATAGCTCAATGGTAGAGCATCCGGCTGTTAACCGGAGGGTTGCTGGTTCGAGCCCGGCTCGGGGAGTTATGGTGGCGATGCGTCATTGGGTAACACCCGTTCCCATTCCGAACATGATGGTTAAGACAATGACGGCCGATGGTACTTGGTGGGTGACTGCCTGGGAGAGTAGGTGGCCGCCATTTTTTTATTTCTTAAAACTCTATAAAAGTGTAACCTCCGGGGTCCTTGTTTGGTATTAAGTACAGATATCAAACAAACCGGAGGTTTTTATCATGTTCTGTCCGAACTGTGGTCAGCAGCTTCCTGACGGAGCAGCTTTTTGTCCGAATTGTGGTTCTTCACTTAAGAAATATCAGAGCGCAAACATCTTTGCCGGAATCAGCTTACAACATAGGACGCCTTCTTTTGCCCTTGTCATCATCTCTCTGTTGCAGCTGTTAGGAACAGTACTTACAGCATTCACGCCGATCTTCGGAGGCGCTCGCTACTACGATGAACTGACGCCTCTTCTGGGCTGGAAACGGAGCAGTCAGGACGTGTATATGCATGGGTACGGAGATGTGGAAGGCAGCGGAAAGATCATCATGATTTTGACCATCATCTTCCTATTCATCATTGCCGCAACGTTGCTGATGACGATCATCAAGCAATGGGTCAAGACCTCAGCATTCCTTTCTCTCGGGGCTTATGTTCTGTTCCTGGTGATCTGCCAGGGTGTGATCAAGAATGACCTGGGCGAAGCACCGATCAAGACTATGGGCTGGATCAATATCTGCATCTTCGGAATTGCAGCCTTCATCTCTATTGGTTTCTCAAAAAAGCTGTCTTCATCACAGCAAAGGATGGATCGGCCGAAAGCGACAGTACAGCTGACACAGAGACTTGCCAAGGCCGGTTTTTCCGGTACCAGATTGGGCATCATCGCTTGTGCAGTCACACTGTTTCCAGGAGCGATTTTCCTGGGGTGGGTATTCAGCGATATATTCTACCTTGGTAATTTCGGGGCGATCCTAGGCATCCTTCTTTACGCAGCCTGCATCGTCTTCTGTATGATCCAGATCAAGAGAAAGAACAGCAAGGTCTATATGATCATTGCGGCGGTTATCGGCGGTATCAGTTCTTTTATGAGCGGCACGATGGTCGGATCTCTGATCCTTGGTCTTCTAGGGCTTTCCGGTGCCGCCATGATGATCATCGCTCTCATCGCAGTGCTTACAGAAGGAAGAACGGAAGGAGTTCCCACAGAATAAAAAGATCCCGGATCTGATCATCAGATCCGGGTCTGTCTTTGTTTGGCTTGTGTTTACGGGGATGTGTAGCTCAAAGGATTTGCCAGTCCACCATTGACCTGTACTTCGAAATGCAGATGGTTACCAGTAGAATCACCGGTAGTTCCGACTGCCGCAATGGTCTGTCCGGCAGAAACATAATCACCGTAAGAGACATAAAGAGCACTGCAGTGCGCGTACAAAGTAACAACTCCTGCGCCGTGCGAGATGGCTATGTAGTTACCATAACTGCCATTCCAGCCAGCTGTGATGACTGTTCCGGACTCGGCTGCAACGATCGGGGTACCACCCGGAGCTGCGACGTCGATGCCGCGATGGGGGAGACCATAGATCGCATCAGCTTCACCAAAGTAGGTGGTCAGATGTGCGTAGCCGGGAACAGGCCAATACAGGCCGCCTCCGTTGTAGGAACCGGAGTCATAGTCATCGTAGGAATCTTCCTCTTCCTCCTCAGGATCATCATATTCCTCTGGTTCGGGTTCGTATTATTCCTCTTCGGTATCCTGCTCTTCTTCTGCTTGTGCGGCTTCGGCAGCCTGACGGGCGGCTTCTTCTTCAGCAGCTTTACGTCTGGCTTCTTCCTCAGCCTTTTTACGGCGTGCTTCTTCCTCTTCCGCTGCTTTGCGGCGGGCTTCTTCTTCCTGCCGTTTGCGTTCCGCTTCGATGCGGGCCGCGGTCTCAGCGATCTCGGATGCGAGTTCTTCACGCTCAGCCTGCAGTTGTTCTACATAGAGCGCCAAGGCATCGGCATCCTCCTGAAGCGATTCCAGTTCAGCGGATTTTTCATCCTTGACTTCCTGCAATTCAGCTTTCTTTTCTTCCTGCTGCTTGCGGTTTTCTTCCAGAACGGCTTCTTGTTTGCTGACTTCCTTCTCCTTAGTTTCGACCTCAACACGGGCGTTACCAAGGTTTTCCATGATTTCACGATCGTATGCTGCCAGATCCTTGCTGTATTCCGCTTTACTGAACAGCTCCGACATGTTTTCGGCCTGAAGCAGGACTTCCAGATAACTGGTCTGTCCGGATTCGTAGACCGCTTTGAGACGAAGCTTTAATTTCTCATACCAGACAGCTTCGGTCTCTTTGGCAGTTTCCAACTCGGATTTGGTTTTCTCAAGGAGTGCCAGATTCTCCTCGATATCGGCATCCAGTTGAAAGATGATCTCTTCAACTTCACCGATCTTCTCATCCAGTTCCTTGACTGCCTTTTTAACTTTCTTTACTTTTTTCTGAGCTTTTGTTAATTCTTCTTGTGTTTCCGTTTCTTTCTGCTCGACCTCGGACTCTTTTTTCTGTAATTCTTCCAGAGTCGATTCATCATCCCCCGTGGCAAACACAGGTTGCGCCATGCAGGTCACAAGCATCAAGACAGAAAGAACGGTCCCTATGATTGCTCGTTTGTTTCGCATAATACGCCTCCTTTGCGATGCACGTATAATTATACTACTTAATTGCAAAATTGTCAAATTACAGAATTTTTACTATAAATTTACATAAAGAAAAGCCGCAGAAAACGTATAGGATCTGCGGCTGTATTACTACAAATAAGGTTATTTTTCTGTGATCTTTGCGTGGTAGCGCTGGAGTGAATGCACCTTGGTACCCAGGGATTCTTTGATGGCCTTGATGCCCTGCATCGTCGCGTTTGCAGCTGCCATAGTGGTCACATATGGGATGCGGCTGCGGATCGCGGCTTTGCGGATATAACTGTCATCGATGGTGCTCTTTTTGCCGATCGGCGTGTTGATGATCAGCTGGATCTCTCCGTTTTTGACGGCGTCCAGGATATTGGGGCGGCCTTCATGGATCTTGGCGATCTTGCGAGCCGGGATCCCATTCTCCGTGATCATGGCATAGGTATTGCCGGTGGCCATGAGGTCAAATCCAAGTTCATGGAAACCTTTGGCGATCTCCAGTAATTCAGGTTTATCACGGTTGCTGACGCTGATCAGGACTGTGCCTTCCAGCGGCAGAGGCGCTTGTGTGGCTTCCTGTGCCTTATAGTACGCTTTACCGAAGTTGGAAGAGAGACCCAGGACTTCGCCGGTGGAGCGCATCTCCGGCCCGAGGATCGGATCGACTTCCTGGAACATGTTGAAGGGGAAGACCGCTTCTTTGACACCATAATATGGAATGTTCTTTTCTTTAAGACCCGGTACCGGCGAAGGCCGTCCGGAATAGGGTGCCGTCATGATATCAGTCGCGATCTGCACCATGTTGGTCCCGCAGACTTTGGAGACCAGCGGAACAGTGCGGGAAGCGCGGGGATTGGCTTCGATCACGAAGACCTTGCCGTCTTCGATGGCATACTGCATATTCATCAGACCGACGACGTGCATCTCCCGTGCGATGCGGGTGGTGTAATCTTTGATGGTCGCGATCTGTTCTTCCGTCAGGTTCTTTGGCGGCAGGATGCAGGAGGAGTCGCCAGAGTGGATACCGGCCAGTTCGATATGCTCCATGACTGCGGGCACATAGACGTATGTTCCGTCGCTGATGGCATCCGCTTCACATTCGGTCGCGTGATGCAGGAAACGGTCGATCAGAATGGGACGATCAGGTGTGACGCCTACCGCCTCACTCATATAGAACCGCAGAGCTTCGTCATCATAGACGACTTCCATACCGCGGCCGCCCAGGACGAAGGAAGGACGTACCATGACGGGATAGCCGATCTTCTCAGCGATGGCAAGAGCGTCATCGACCGTGACAGCCATTCCGGATTCAGGCATCGGGATGCCAAGACGATCCATCATAGCGCGGAACAGGTCGCGATCCTCTGCCATGTCGATGGTCTCCGGAGAAGTGCCGAGGATGGATACGCCATTTTCTTTCAG
Organism: Bacillota bacterium; assembly: GCA_017474705.1. Classification (GTDB taxonomy): domain Bacteria; phylum Bacillota; class Clostridia; order Lachnospirales; family Bianqueaceae; genus RUG159. The sequence goes on along the minus strand of JAFVHC010000175.1, from coordinate 5,285 downwards.
GGAGTCCGCCAGATTCAGCGGGGTCTGACCGCCGAACTGAGCGATCACGCCAAGAGGCTGTTCTTTATGGTAGATGCTCAAGACGTCTTCCAGCGTCAGCGGTTCGAAATACAACTTGTCAGAAGTATCATAGTCGGTAGAGACCGTTTCCGGATTGCAGTTGACGATGATGGTCTCAAAGCCGAGTTTCTTCAGAGCCAGTGCAGCGTGGACGCAGCAATAGTCGAATTCGATGCCCTGTCCGATACGGTTGGGACCGCCGCCCAGGATCATGATCTTCGGTTTGTCTCCGGTCAGAGGGCCGTCATCCTCGATATGGTAGGAGGAGTAGTAGTAAGCGGAATCCTGTGTGCCGCTGACGTGAACGCCTTCCCATCCTTCTGTCACACCGATCGCTTCGCGGGCAGTGCGGATCTTGTCTTCGGTAGTGCCGAGAAGACCTGCCAGATACCGGTCGGAGAAGCCATCGAGCTTCGCCTGTTTCAGCACGTCGTCCGGAAGCATGGACCCGGCATAGGTGCGGATGTTCTCTTCCTCTTCGACCAGTTCCTTCATCTGCTGCAGGAAATAATGTTTGATCTTGGTCATCTCGTAGAGCGTGTCGATGGAAGCGCCTTTACGAAGGGCTTCGTACAGAATGAACTGACGCTCGCTGGAAGGAGCATGCAGAAGTCCAAGCAGTTCCTCCAGAGACATATCCGCGAAATTCTTAGCACCGCCCAGTCCGTAGCGTCCGATCTCGAGGGAACGGATCGCTTTCTGGAAAGCTTCTTTATAGGTCTTGCCGATGCTCATGACTTCGCCGACGGCGCGCATCTGCGTGCCCAGCTTATCCTCGGCACCTTTGAATTTCCCGAAAGCCCAGCGGGCGAACTTCAGGACGACGTAATCACCATCCGGTACGTATTTGTCCAAAGAACCATATTTGCCGCAGGGGATCTCATCCAGTGTCAGGCCGCAGGCCAGAAGAGCGGAGACCTTGGCGATCGGGAAGCCGGTCGCTTTGGAAGCCAGAGCAGAGGAACGGGAGGTACGCGGATTGATCTCGATGACGATGACGCGGTCCGTGACCGGATCGTGTGCGAACTGTACGTTGGTACCGCCGATGACTTCGATCGCTTCTACGATGCGGTAAGCCTGTTCCTGCAAACGCTGCTGCACTTCTTCCGAAATGGTCAGCATAGGTGCGGAGCAGAAAGAATCACCGGTGTGGATGCCCAGAGGATCGATGTTTTCGATGAAGCAGACGGTGATCATCTGGTTCTTGGCGTCGCGGACGACTTCCAGTTCCAGTTCTTCCCACCCGAGGACGGATTCTTCGACCAGGACCTGACCGACCAGGCTTGCCTGCAGACCGCGCGCGCAGACCGTGCGCAGTTCTTCTACGTTATAGACCAGACCGCCGCCGGCACCGCCCATGGTATAAGCGGGACGCAGCACGACGGGATATCCCAGTTTCTGGGCGATCTCCTCAGCCTGCGGCACAGAGTAGGCGACTTCGCTGCGGGCCATTTCGATGCCCAGCTGGTTCATCGTGTTTTTGAATTCGATACGGTCTTCACCGCGTTCGATCGCGTCGACCTGTACGCCGATGACTTTGACGCCGTACTTGTCCAGAACACCGGCCTGGTACAGTTCTGAACATAAATTAAGCCCTGACTGGCCTCCGAGATTGGGAAGCAGCGCATCAGGACGTTCTTTTTCGATGATCTGCGTCAAACGCTCCAGATTGAGCGGCTCGATATAAGTGATGTCGGCAGTTTCCGGATCGGTCATAATGGTAGCAGGGTTGGAATTGACGAGAACGATCTCATAGCCAAGACTGCGCAATGCTTTACAAGCCTGTGTTCCGGAATAGTCGAACTCACAGGCCTGACCGATGATGATCGGACCGGATCCAATGATCAAAACTTTGTGGATGTCAGTACGCTTCATGGATGCTCCTTGCTGATTGCATAATTATTAAATTATGCATAACATATTACTTTAACCTGAATTATGATACCACAGGAACGAGCCTTCGACAAGATGCTTTTATTGACAATTCTTCTTTTCAATGTTATAGTTTTTTCGGCACACAATGACAAAACAGAAAGGTAAAAATAGATATGTGTGGTTATGCAGGTTTTTTTGGAACGGGGCATTATGACCGGAATCAGGTCCTGGAGCAGATGAGTGAGATCATTGCTCATCGCGGTCCGGACAGTGCGGGATCCTTTGTGGACGATTACGTCGCTTTGGGATTCCGACGGCTGAGCATCATCGATCTTGCAGGCGGTTCTCAGCCCATCCACAGCACGAATGGCCGATATGTCATCGTGTTCAATGGCGAGATCTACAATTACCGGGAGATCCGCAAGGAGCTGATCGAGCAGTACGGCCGCACCTTTATGACAGATTCCGACACAGAAGTCGTACTGCAGTCCTATGAGGTCTATGGCAACGAGGCTGCCTCCCATCTGCGGGGCATGTTCTCCTTCATCATTTATGATAAAGAACGGCATACGTTGTACGGTGCCCGTGATTATTTCGGCATCAAGCCGCTGTATTACGGCAAGATGAACGATACGCTTTTCTTTGGTTCCGAGATCAAATCTTTCCTGCCGCATCCGGCGTTCCGTAAGGAGATCAATCACGAAGCGGTCAAGATGTACCTGATCTTCCAGTATTCCGCGTTGCCGGAAACTTTGTTCAAGGGCATCTTCAAGCTGACGCCCGGCAGCTATTTTACCTATGAAAACGGCGTTTTTACGCAGACCAAATATTTCGATCCGACGTATGAGACTACCCAGCGCACGCTGGAGGAAACGGTCGAGGCTATCGATAAGACCATCCTGGATTCCGTGGACTATCATCAGATCGCGGACGTCGAGGTGGGCAGTTTCCTGTCCGCCGGTGTCGATTCCAGCTACATAGCATCTACCGTAAAGCCCATGAAGACCTATACGGTGGGATTCGGAGTCGGCGGTTTCGACGAGACCACCTATGCTAAAGATCTCAGCGAGATCCTGCACATGAAGCATGCCAGCAAAATGATCTCTGCGGATGAATTCTTCGATATCCTGCCCAAGGTGCAGTATCATTCGGACGAGCCGCACGCGAATCTTTCCGCTGTTCCGCTGTGGTTCCTGGCTGAACTGGCTGCGAAAGACGTCAAGGTCGTCCTGTCCGGTGAAGGTGCGGACGAAATGTTCGGCGGGTATGAGTTCTACATCCCCAGCAAGGGCGGGAACCGCTATCAGAAGGTCGTACCATATCCGGTGCGCAAGGCACTGGCCAAAGCGGCTTCCAAACTCCCGCATTTCAAAGGGCAGGCTTTCCTGCAGCGGAATGTGGAGGATCTGAAGAATTCCTACATCGGCCAGGCGTTCATCATGGACAATGAACAGGCGGATGCTTTGCTCAAGCCGGCATACAAAAGCTCCATGCGTTATCAGGACGTGACGCGTCCTTATTTCGAAAAGGTCAAGGACTGTGACCAGTCCCGGCAGATGATGTTCCTGGACATGCACCTTTGGCTGCCTAACGACATCCTGCTGAAGGCCGACAAGATGACCATGGCCCATTCACTGGAGCTGCGTGTTCCTTATTTGGACCGCGAAGTCTGGAAGCTGGCCCGTACCATCGATACCAAGTATGAGATCGACGGTATGACGACCAAGAAAGCCTTCCGCAAAGCTGCGCTGTCTCACATCCCGAAGGATTGGGCGCGCCGTAAGAAGCTCGGCTTCCTGGTGCCTTTCCGTGTCTGGCTGACCGAGGAGAAATATTACGACCGTGTCAAAGCCTATATCAACCAGGATTTCTGTGCGGAGTTCTTCGATCTGGATCTGCTCAATACCTGGCTGGATGAGCATTATCAGAAAAAAGCGAATCATGCTCGGAAGATCTATACGGTTTATTCCTTCCTGCTTTGGTATGAGGAGTATTTTATCAAACGATGAAACTTGAAAGGGAGCAGGGATGCTCCCTTTTATTTTAGAACCGGAGGTAATATCATGCGTCCATTCACATTCGTCATCTTAGGTGCGGCCAAGATCGCCCCGAAATTCATCGATGCTGCAAGACGTGTTCCAGACGTACAGATCACGGCTGTGGCCAGCAAAAGCATGGAACGAGCAGAGCAGATGGCAGGAAAATACCGCATCCCCAAGGCATACGATGATTATGAGACCATGCTGATCGAGGAAAAGCCGGATGCAGCGTACATATGCGTTACACCTAATGATCATTTTCGTCTGACCATGATGTGCATTAAACATCATATTCCGGTGCTTTGTGAGAAGGCCATGTTCCAGAACAGCCGTGAGGCGCTGGATGCGTTCGATGCAGCCGCCAAAGAACAGGTCTTTGTGATGGAAGCCATGTGGAGCCGGTTCCTGCCACCTACGCAGAAACTGAAGCAGTGGTTGGCGGAAGGGCGGATCGGCCAGCCCGAAACCGTGCATACGACACTCGGTTTCCATGCGGATCCGGATCCTATCAACCGCTATATGAATCCAGCCCTGGGCGGCGGTGCGGCCAAAGATCTGACGGTGTATACGTATGAACAGACCGTCTATATCATCGGCGAACCGGTCGAGCGGGTGGAGGCGGATGCCCTTTGGGGATCGAGCGGTGTGGACATGACGGATCACGTCTATGTGCGCTTTCCCAATACGATCGCGGAACTGGTCTCGTCTTTCGAGGCGGAACTGTCCAACAAGATCGAGATCCGCGGTCCGAAGGGCTATATGATCATGCCGGACGTCAATATGCCGGAGGGCTGTGCGCTGTACACTCCGGATGGGACGATGATCGAATCCTTTACCGATACTGTGACCCAGAACGGTTTTACCTATGAGATCACGGAAGTCGTACGCTGTGTACGGGAAGGACTGCTGGAAAGCCCTGTCGTACCGTGGCAGACGACGATCGACTGCGCGAAAGTGTTCGATCAGATCGATGCGAGCAAATGAGCGGGTCGTTGCGTTTGGAACCAAACAAAAAAGCCGGGGCTTGATCTAAGCTCCGGCTTTTATCGATCATTCGTATTTCGAGACTTCTATATGTTCGATGACGACGTCGGTCAATGGTTTGTCGTTGCTGTCAGTCTCTACAGCGGCGATCTTATCGACCACGTCCATACCTTCATAGACCTGTCCGAAGACGGTGTGGACCTGATACAACCATGGTGTTCCGCCATACTGTTTGAACAGTTCTTTCTGTGCGTCATTGAGGCCGAACTGATCCAGATAGGCTTCATATGTCTGCTCAGTCTGTACGATAAAGAACTGTGAACCGTT
>JAFVHC010000174.1 GCA_017474705.1 Bacillota bacterium | reverse complement strand
GCTCTGTGCATGGCCAATGCGGGAGCGGACGGGACCAACACCAGCCAGTTCTTCATCGTGACGGACGAGGACACCGATGTCAAACGTGTGGAGACCGCCAATAAAGAGAACGATAAGTCTCTGCACATCGACAAGCGCAAGATCGAACAATACCGCAAGCATGGCGGCGCGCTGTGGCTGGACTTCGAGATCAGCAAAGCGCTGAACACAGCTTTTGGTTCTACGCCGGCAGCGCATACGGTCTTCGGACAGGTCATCGATGGTATGGACGTGGCGGACGCCATCAATCAAGTGGAAGTGTATAATGAGATGGAAATGAAAGAGGCCAATATCGATCATCCCGGTCAGACCGACGTGCTCGAAAACAAGCCGAAAGACGATGTCGTCATCACTTCCATCGAGATCAAAAAGTATGGGGAATAAGACGGAAGTCCAAAAAAACCAACTTTTAGAGAAAAACAATTGAATTTACAAAACTATTATTATATAATAAATTAGATACCATATAGAGGTAGAGCAAAAACGACATAGAAGGTGGTGCAACAGCGAATGGGTGAAGAATTAAAAGTCTCTGCGTTTGCGATGTCGATCGCGGCACAGGCGCAGAATCTGAACAATGTATTCGTCAACGGACGCTACGTCACAGCAGCTGAAGAGCGTTCTGTCATCAATAAGGTGGCCCATGCTGATTTCCAGGTCTATGGGATCAGCGATGGCAAGATCAAGGGCGGACATCCTGAGGAAGGCGCATTCCCGACCGTATCCGCTATGCAGCGTCTGCAGCGTCTGCAGACGGACATGGCCGAGGAGAATCGCATCGACAAGGACAAGATCTGGGACTATCTGGTCGAGACCAACCGCAGCATGAAGGAGTACCGTACGGCTATCGAAGCCGAGGACGGTGGCGCTTCTGTAGCGGCCTTGTTCTTACATGGCAACCGTGGTCTGGCCGTTCATCTGGGTGACAGCCGCATCTACGTCATCCGCGGCGGCCGCATGCTGCAGATCACAGAGGATCATCTGCAGTCCACCGATCTGTACAAGTACGGTGTCATTACACAGAAACAGGCCGAAGTGCATAAGAGGGATTCCCGTCTTACTGCTTTCATCGGCATGGACGATATCTACGATGCGGAAGACAGTGTCTTCTCCAAGTATTTCGTTTTCTATCCGGACGATCTGTTCATCATCTGCAATGATGGCATCACCGACTATATCTCCAACGAGGAGCTGGAGCGCCTCGTGCGCAGCATGCGCGATGCTTCCGCAGATGAAGTAGCGCAGACGCTCATGAGCAAGGTCAGCGAAGCCGGCGGTGATGACAAGACGCTCATCGTGCTCCGCATCGACGATGCTCCGGGCAGTGCAGCTCCGCAGCGTGGAACATCCGCAATGCCGCAGCGCGAGAATTTCGAGCGTGAAGCCCCGCAGGATGAGCCGCAGAAACCTGTTTCCCAGACCACACAGCTTACCGGCATCACTACCGGCATCCTCGAGGCTGAGGAAGAGCGCAGAAAAGCGCAGGATCCTGACGATCCTGGTTATGATGAAGAAGAGGAAGATGAAGACGGGCCGAGCCTGGTCGACAAGATCCTGGGCAATCCCAAACGTCTTGCTATTATCCTGGGCGGCATCCTGCTGCTCATCATCCTGATCGCGCTCATCTCTAAACTGGGCAACAAGAAGGAAGGCAAAGTCCCGAAGGACAGCAGTTCTGAATCTTCCATCAGCGAGGAGATCTCCGAAGATAGCTCCGACAGCAGCGAGATCAGCGACAGCAGCGTCGTCACTCCGGGTCAGAACGAGTCTTCTGAAAGCAGTGCGGAAGACAGTTCCACTCCGACGGGTACGGATGAGTCCGGTGATGAGCTCGATGATTCGTCCGATAGTTCCGAAGAGAGCAGTACTGGCCCGACCGAGACCGGAACCTACACAGTCGAAGCCGGAGATACCATGTACGGCATCATCAAAGATCACTACGGGAGCTATGACGAAGCGATCCTTGAATATCTCCAGGAGCACTATGATATCGATCCGGGCAACCTGCAGATCGGTCAGGAGATCACCCTTCCGACATTGGAAGAAATGGGTCTCGAGTAAACACAGAGAAAAATCGATAAGAATACATGCGGATGGTGTCAGAGACGGGTTCTTTGGCACCATTTCCTTCGCTGAAAAGTATTCCGCATGATCATATGATGGGAAGGGATCTGTAATTTTGCAGCAAGATAAAACCAAAAAACACGGCCGTTTCAGAAAAGCGCTTGCCTGGTTCCTGGGATCGGTGCTGGCGGGGTCTTTGATCGGGCTGGCACTCGTGGTGGCGCTGGACATCTCGTTCAATAATACGAGAAGCAGTCATTCGGCACCAAAAGCAAAAACTGTTTCTGTGACTGAAAACGGTTACAGCGGCAACTCCACGCAGGCCAAGGTCGCTCCGGTGGTGCTGAACGATCAGCTGAAGCAGACGGCCGAGGAGGCGCAGCATGCAGTTGTGTCCATCGTTGCGCACGTCAGTATGGATACGGTCTTCGGCCGGCAGGAAGGAGCGAGTATCGGCTCCGGTGTCGTCTATAAGATCGAAAAGGACAGCATCATCATTGTAACGAACGCGCACGTCATAGAAGGTGCGGGCGATCTGTACCTGTACTTCGACGTCGAGAACCTTGCACCGCTCACCATAAAGGGGCAGGACAGTGAGCAGGATCTGGCGGTCCTGGAAGTCAAAAAGGAAGACCTGCCTGAAGCATATAAGGACGACCTTGCAACGATCGAGTGGGGCGACAGCGATAAAGTCCGTGTCGGTGATACCTGCATGGCGGTGGGCTGTCCGTACAGCCTTGAGTATACGGATTCAGCTGCGCTCGGCATCATCAGCAGTACGCAGAGAGAGATCTCGTATGATGGGAAAACGCTTACGGTCATGCAGACCGATGCTGCCATCAACCCTGGCAATTCCGGCGGCGCCGTGATCGACAGCGATGGCAGACTGATCGGTATCGTTTCTGCCAAGATCGAGATGAATTCCGTTGAAGGTATGGGATTCTTCATTCCGGTCAACACCGTGCGGCCGATCGTCGATCAATTGATCGATCAGGGCAGCATCGACCATCCATCTTTAGGCATCGCAAAGTACGACGTCATCTCTGAAAGCATCGCTGAGATCTATGATGTGCCGGTCGGGTTGATCGTTTATTCTGTCACACCCGGTTCTGCGGGAGACAAGGCGGGCCTTGTGAGCGGCGATATCATCACAGAGATCGATGGGCAGACCATCAAAGAACTGGCCGATATCAACCGGATGCTTGATCAGTATAAGGTGGGAGATACGGTGGAACTTACGGTCATACGTGTGCGCGGCGGGCAGGAACCCGTCAAGATGCAGCTCACTTTGGTCAGCAGTCTGGCACAGGATAAAGCATCTGGTTCGTTCTTCAACGATCGGGAATAAGCAATGATATAAGAAAAGAAAGCAGGGGCTATGATCAAAGTCATCATCTTTGAGCCGGATCCCATGGTCAGTCGGATCCTGACGGAGGCCGTACAAGGCAGGGAAGGGCTCGAAGCAACGAAGACTGTCAGAGATATCAAGCAACTGTCACATGTTTTCGAAGAGGTCCGTCCGCAGCTGATCCTGGGGGAAACGGGAGAGACGGGTCTCCTGGAATGGATCCTGGAGGCGCGGGCCAAAGGGTGTACCATCGATCTGCTGCCGGTCACACGGGAGCGGGACGCGGCGCATTATCTCAAAGCCTTTTCCTTAGGCGTCGTCGATTATCTGATCAAACCGTTCCAGATGACCCGACTGCAGGCGGCGTTGGAGCGTTATGTGCGGTGGAAAAACGGCCTGCTGCCCGATCAACGATTGACGCAGCGGCAATTGGATCGTCTGCTGTACCTGCCGGGCGGAGACCCGGAGGAGCCGTTCTACGGCAATGAGAGTACCAAACAGAAAATATCGTCCTATATCGCTGGCCGCGGAGGAGAGAGCTTCACAGCCGCGGAAGCAGCCCGAGGGGTCGGTATTTCTCAGACGACCGCCCGCCGTTATCTGGAGCTCCTGGAAAAACAGGGGCAGCTGGAAGTCCTGCAGGAGTACGGTCATATCGGCCGTCCTGTCCATCACTATCGAACAAGGGAGAGAGAATCCATATGAACACCATGATCCTGGCAACCAAAAATGCAGGCAAACTCAGAGAAGTCCGGGAGATCTTTCCGGAATTGACCATCCTTTCCATGACAGAGATCGGACTGGATCCTGAGATCATCGAGGACGGAACGACGTTTGCGGAGAACGCGCTGATCAAGGCGCGCGCGGTACATGCAGCGCTGGGAGAAAACCCTGAAGGGTATGCGGTCATTGCGGATGATTCCGGCATCGAGATCGATTATATGGACAAGGCGCCTGGCGTTTATTCCTCCCGCTATCTGGGCGAGGATACTCCATACACTTACAAGAATCAGGTGATCCTGGACAACCTGAAGGACGCAGGGCCGGGGCAGCGCACATGCCGCTATGTCGCGGCCATCGCTGTAGTTTTGGCGGATGGTCAGGAACTTGTGACCGAGGAAGCGTGCGAAGGAGAGATCGCCTACAGTCCGGCCGGGGAGGGCGGCTTTGGCTACGACCCCATCTTCTATGTGCCTATGTATGGTAAGAACATGGCCGAGCTGACCCCGGATGAAAAGAACCGCATCTCACACCGCGGCAAAGCACTCAGGAGGATGCGTGCATGCTTACAAGCTGGAAAGTCCTGGTGATCAGCGATACGCATGGACGTATCACGCGGGCAGCGATGCTGATCAAAGCGCTGGCAGGTGCGATCGACGCTGTGTATTTTTTGGGGGATCATATCGAAGACGGAGAGGAACTGTCGCGCATGTTCCCACGGCTGGCGTTTCTGTCCGTAGCAGGTAATTGTGATTACGGACGCAAAGAGCTGTCCCGGGAAGTTTTCGTGCTGGGACATCGTATGTACCTGTGCCATGGGCACAGATATGGCGTCAAAGAAGGGTATGAGGGACTGGAAGCCTTTGCACGGAAACATACATATGATGTCGTGCTTTGCGGCCACACGCATAAGCCATATGTGGACGCGCAGGAGGATCTTCTCATCCTGAATCCCGGCAGCATCAGTATGCCGGTCGCGGTCTATGGTGCCGACTATGCGGTCCTCAAACTGGAAGAAGGGAAGCGGCCTGCATATCGTTTTGGCGATGCTTCCGGACCTGTGCAGAATATTTTGCACTTTTTATACGAAAAATGATGCAAATACGCAGCCTTTGTGTTATACTATGCTTACCGAAATGTAACAATTTCATCGGACCCGGGAATGCCCCTGGAAAGCGGAAAAACGCTTAAACAGAGGCGTTCCCGGGTTTTTCTTTGTATCCCGGTGCGTTATCAAACAGCACCGAAATACGGATCAATTGGTAACAAATAGCAACAATTATGTATACGGTTGCATAATCTTGCAAATTTCCTTCCGCAGGTCCTCGAGCTCAAAATGCGTGTATACCGCGTCAT